>CAMAQF010000056.1 GCA_945860265.1 Emticicia agri
ACATGACTTTTTTTGCTGGTAAGAGTTTTTCCAACTTTTCCCAATCAATGGTTTGGTAAATTGCTCCAATTTGTGTCTTATTCTTGAATAAGTACGGGGACGCCCAGTCAATTTGGTGAAATTTGGAGAATTCAAATCGAATAGCGTATATTGCATCTGTATTTTGTTGTTTTGGTAGACTAAAAATACGAAAAACCCCGATATATGCCAAATTTGTGCATATTCGGGGTTTAATTTTCAGATAAGTCTCTTATTATCAGTTAGTTACAGATTCAAAGGGAAGCCCCATAAGAGTTATTTAAGGGCACTTGGAATTATTCTTTGATTAATAATGAAATAACATTGAAAAAGGTATTTTCGCAAAACCAAAAATACTTAAACTCTACTTTGCAATTTAGAAAAATTGAATGATTTGTTATTCCAAAAGAGAGTTTATAACTGTAAGCTCTCTTTTCAACCAAAAATCTCACTAACCTTTACTTCAAACTCAGGTAAAACTGTTGTAGCTGAGCAAATATCATCTTCCATACAAATCTGCACTTGCTTACGAGATGTAAAGACATAAACCAATTCAGGTTCGGGATAGATATTCCAAATTACTTTTACCCCCGCTTTAAAATATTCTGTTATTTTTTTCTCAATCTGGTAGGGTTTATCATTGGTTGAAATTACTTCAATTATAAATTCTGGAATTTGAGTTTCACCATTTCTTCCATGTTGTACTTGTAGTTTTGTAAAATAGGCTATGTCTGGTCTTCTAAGTTGAACATCATTAAGAATTATGTTTTGCTCAGCCACTAATGTGCCTTTTTTCCAAAATTCTTTTTTGTTGAAAATATCATTAATAACTTCAAAAATAAAGAGTTGTTTTATGTCCATACCTCTAAGTTGAATAATTTCGCCATTGTTCCACTCATATTTGAAGCCATCTGTTTGTTGCCATACCATAAACTCTTCCAAGGTTTTTGGTAGTGGAGCCAATAGTGTTTCATTTTCACTAAATGCTGTCATATTCTTAATGTTTTAATCAAATTTATAAGATTTCAGTATTAAAATCAAATAATTATTGCTTTTTCTTATCCATTTTTTATAATCTTCTTCGACCGAATCACATCATCTTGATTGACAATTACAAAATAAATGCCTTCAGGAAGACCCGATAAATCGAAATCGTGCAAGGCTTTTTCATGGATTGCTTCTTGCAAGATTTTACCCGATAAGTTTGATAATTGGTAGTGAGTTTCCAGTCCAGCGGGTACTTTTACGTACACTTTTTCGTCGGGTTCGTTATAGAAAATAACTAATTCGTCTTTGGTCATAGGTTTTGAGAAACGGAGTATGAAATCCGCTTTTAGTTTTTAATTACTTTGGTTGTTCGAGTTTTCCCTTTTTGAATCGTACGTATAAAATACATTCCTGACGAATAACCCGTTAAGTCTAAACTTGGTTCGATTTCTTTTGTTTCGGTCTGAAACAAAGTTTTGTGCCAAATATCTTCTATCAAAATTTTCGTTTTTTCACCGTTGAGTTTCAGCGTTATCTTATCGGTAGTAGGATTTGGGTAAAATGGAATGCCAGCGACATGAATTTTTGAATTATTCGATGAAATTTCATTAGCCGTTATCGTAAAATCACCTTGCCACGGCACTAAATTGGCTTCGGGTGTAGGTAATTTTACATTCGTAAAAATATGAAATTCACCTGCTGCTAAATTCATTCGAGGAGTTGCTTCATTAATATAAATTTCCTGTCCGGTAAAATAATCATACCATTTACCAGTCGATTCAAAGTTGATATTGGCTGTTTCGCTATTAATACCAAGATTTGCAATGGTTCGTACATTCATCGAACTATGATTTAATGCTACTTGTTTCACAACCCCACCCGAAGTTTCATTAAAATCTTTTGAAGAAAATGCTTCTTGTGTAGTTTTGAGTTTGATTAATTCGGCATAAACTTTAAATAATTTCAGTCGGTTTTCATCTTTCAGATATTCCCATTTTTGTGGTTTTAAACCTGTTCTTCCATTGAAATCTATGTTTATGTCGTAGCCAAACTCGCCAAATTGCCAAAGCATTTTAGGGCCTGGATATGCAAAAAACAGGGCTGCAACTGCTTTTGAGCGTTCGAAAATTGTGGCTAAGTTTTTTACCTCATTACGTCCATTGTTTAATACATCATATACAATCCTTTCTTCGTCGTGGCTTTCTATATAAGCTACTAAATTAGGATTGTTCCATCCTTTAAATTTATAATTCAGTCCAGAAAAACTATTATTTGTGCCTTTAACATTGTTTCGAGCTGCACCATTCATGTTTCCCCAAAGTATAAAACCATGATTTGCTAGTTCTGTTTCTTCAGCATTATCAGCAAAATGTTCTAAAATTAAATAACAATCTTTATCAAATACACGGATTTTATCATAAAAATGCTTCAAAATTTTGATTCTTTGCTCGTCATAAGCCGCCATCTGAGCATCTGTCAATGATTTTCTTTGTGTAAAACCTTTTGATAAATCAAAGCGATAACCATCAACTTTATATTCATTCAACCAAAACTCTAAAACCTTGTCAAAATAGTTTTGGGTGGCCGTACTTTCGTGGTTAAAATCAAAGAAAACCGAGTAAAGATGTGGAGCAGATTGATTCATAAATGGACTATCCGCCGAAGGTTGCGAACCTGCCCAGTAAGCTTTTGTATAGGGAAATTCATAATCGGCATGATTAAAAACTATATCAAGAATCACCGCAATGCCGTTTTCATGGCATTTATCAATCAGATATTTCAAATCATCTTTTGTGCCATAAGCTTTGTCGGGGGCGGTATAGTAAGTCGGATTATAACCCCAAGAATTATTGGCCGTAAATTCATTAATTGGCATTAATTCGATAGAATTTATACCCAAACGCTTGAAATATGCTATTGAGTCAGCTACTTCTCTATATTTTCGAGAAATGATAAAATCACGTACCAAAAGCTCATAAATAACTAATTTTTCTTTAGTTGGGCGTTTGAAGTCTTTGACTTTCCAATCATAAGGTGTTTGGGCAGTTTGAAGCACGGAAACTGTTCCGCCGTAAGTATTTTTTGATGGATAAAGTTTGAGGTTCGGATACGTACTTGCTGAGATTTCCGAATCAAATTTTGGGTCGAGGATTTTTTCGCAAAAAGGGTCACCTACGGCTATTTTTCCATCAACCAGATATTGAAAAGCGTATTCCTTGCCTTTTTCTAAATTACTGATAGTCAGCCAATAACGTTCACCATCGGGCGTTTGATTCATTAAATATTTGGGGTCGATTTGCCAATCATTGAAATCTCCGATGAGATGAACAAAACTTTTTTTAGGAGCAAAAAACGAAAACGTGACGTTATTATCATCGATATAATTTATGCCGTCTTTGATGTTTGGTGGTTGGTTCAAGATTGTATTTTTGGGTTTGATATTAAATCTAATTTCTTCAGTAATGGTTTGATTACTTTTGAGTATGGTTAGGGTTAAAGAAATTTGCGATACATTGATGCTGATTGATGCGGAATTTGTGTCGTTAAATTCTTTTAGAAATACTTTATTCTCAAACTTAATTTTGTCAACAATATAAGATGTTCTTAAAGTAATAGATATTGATTGATTTTCCTCAAAGACTTGAGTTAAGTCTGGTTCAATGATTTTAAAATACAAACCATCATCAAATAAATCCAAGATAAAATCCTCAGTTTGGGCTTTTCCATCACCAGTTTTTAACAATAAACCAAGTTTTTTGATAGTTCGTCCTACTGGAACTTTATAATAATCACGAGGTTTTAGCTTTATGCTCCAACGGTCGTTGCCCATAGATGTCATGCGTCCCATTTCAAACGGAACATTGAAATTTGTTTGTCCAGTTGGTTGATATTCAAAAGCATTATCGGAAGTTCCTGCACCTGACCACAAAAAAACATCGGAAGTTTTTCCGAGCAAACCAGCAACACGAATTTCTTTGGCTTGTTTTATATCAAAAATTAAAGTAATTTCTTTATCGCCATTCGGAAAGTAAGAATCAGTCGTAACAACTTGACTAAAAGACTGTTGGAATACAAATAGCAGTAATGTGCATTGCAGTAAAATGCGTTTCATTTTGTATAAGGTTAAAGTATTTCGTAAAAATATTGATTAATTTTTGAGAACATACTTTTCCAAAGCGTCATAAACCCGATGAATTGGCAAGCCCATAACAGTATAAAATGAACCTTCTATTTTCGGGATAGCAATCATACCAATGAAATCTTGAACGCCATAAGCACCAGCTTTATCGAAGGGTTTGCAACGCTCAATATAATAATCTATTTCCCAATCAGATAATTCCTTAAAATGCACATGTGAAGTATCTGCAAAACTAACGGTTTCTTCGGCAGTCATTACGCAAACACCTGTAATCACTCGATGTACACGCCCGCTCAATAATCTGAGCATCTCTTTAGCTTCGGAGTGGTCGGCAGGCTTATTTAAGATACTACTTTTTTTATTTTCTTGGTCGATAATCACCACGGTATCGGCACAAATAATGATTTCATCTTGAAGTTTTTCTCTGAAACACTCGGCTTTTATATGTGCCAAAAAAACAGGAACTTCCTCCACGGGCATATCAGCCGAAAAACTTTCATCTGTTTGAATTACTTCAACCGTAAATTCATAACCAGCATTTTGCATGATTTCCTTTCGGCGTGGCGAATTTGAGGCTAAAACTAAAGGTTTTGATAATTTCATTATTGTTTTCTATATTTTCAGGGGGCGAAATTCGTTATTTTTAGCCAATTATCTTTGTTATTTTTAAATTTTAGTCGGAACTACCGAAAAATAAAAATTTTTAACATGAAGTAATTGCTCATTATATTGGTTTCTTGATAAATGAAACTTTATTTTTTTTCTAAAAGCCTCATTATTAGTTGTATTTATATTTGAATAATTCTTTTTTTAGAATTTATAAATAAGAGACATTTTTTTATAAATGTTGAACTAAAATAAACGCTTATTGTATTGTAAGTAAAGACATATATTGTCAATGTATTATATTTTTAATGGAAAACATGAAAAAATGTGTTCATGTCAATAGATAAAGATATTAAACAACTAAATCATTCAAAAGTACCAACCAAAAGGTAGTTGTTAATATTATGTACACATCCAAATGGATGAACTCTGAGCAATTAGGATTGTTGAAGACATTTGATTTATCGCCTCAACAATATAATGTTCCTAAGATCTTGCGTGGTCAATTGCCTAATCCGATTATAGTAAATGAACTCTTTTAGCGTAGGCTTGATAAAATATCGAATATATCTCGTTTGCTTATTAAATTATTATTAAAAGGTTATGTTTCAAGATGCGATAATGCCACAGACCGTCTTGCATCTGATATTATAATCACTGAAACTGGTTCGCAGATTTTAAAACAAATTGACCAAATTCAAGTTAATCGTTAATTCAGCCGGCAGTTTCTGAATAATGTTGAAGCCGATACATTAAGCAGACTTTTAGATAAGCTGCGTGGAAGCGAAGATTAAAAGCGTATTTTTTATTTATTATATTTTTTTTAAATTCAATTTTAGTTCAAAATGAAAGTAGTTAAGATTTTGATGGTTGTAGCGTTTGCTGCATTAGTAAGTGTTTCAGCAATGGCCGATGGTGGTAAAAAAGGTTTGGTTTCTGCTGCACCAGTTGCTTTAAAAGTTGATGTTAAAGCAAGTACTTTCAATTGGTTAGGTAAAAAGGTAACAGGCGAACACAATGGAACAATTGGTATTAAAAGCGGTAGCTTGGTGGTAAACGGTGGAAAATTGCAAGGTGGTGAGTTTACGATTGATATGAAAACTATTAAATGTTTAGATTTGACTGATGACGGTTATAATGCTAAATTAGTTGGACACTTAACTACCGCAGATTTCTTTGATGTGGCTAATTTTCCACTTGCTAAATTGAATATCAAAAAAGCTACCTTAAAATCAGGTTCAAATTATGATCTAGCTGGCGAATTGACAATCAATGGTGTTACACAAGCAATTACTTTCCCAGCGGTAGTTTCAATTGACGCTAAAGGTGTTACAACTGCAATTGCAAAATTTGAAGTTGACCGAACAAAGTTTGGTAGCAAATTTGGTTCAAAATCATTCTTCGAATCAATTGGTGACAAAATGATTTATGACAATTTCCAAGTTGATGTTAAAATCGTAGCTACTAAGTAATTCTTTAGCTGTTTTCTCAAAAAACCGTAGATAATAATTATCTACGGTTTTTTTGTGGTAATGTTTACTTCAAAATTGTGGGTATTAGTTTCATACCTGCGAAGTTTTCAATTATTGTTTTCAGATAAACTAAGCATCCTTTTGCTCAATCGCTTAGTGATGTGAAAAATTCTAATCTAGTACTTTTGCTGTCAGATGGGTATGTGTCTAAAAGTACGGATGTTCGAAGACCAAAGCTTATAGGTATACTATTTATATTTAGTATAGTATTGTCAAAAATTACCTCAACACCCATTGAGCGGAAGTTATTATTCATCTTCGATTTAGTAGTTTGTGCTACACCATAATCATAAAATAAATTGGCTCTCACACGTTTAAAATAGGTGATTCCTGCAATTCCAGCATCAGGATATAGCAATGGAAGACCATAATTGACCGAAATTAATTTGAAAGCATCATTGGCGGGGGCTGTATAGCCTCTCGAATACAAATGTGTATCCGAAAATTGATAGGTATTTGTCAATGCTTCTTTTTGATAGGAAGTTCTTAATGAAATATTATGGTTTTTGCCAATTCCAGGAAGATAGACCGTTCCTTGTGCATTTATTTTCGAAGCATTTGAGCCATTAACGGTATTAATGACGTAAGCTTGAAGCATTACACCTAATCTTGGACCAACATTTTGATAAGCTGTTCTGCGAATAATTCCCGATATTAGTCCCAAACTACTACTTAAGAAACAGCTATTAGGTTGAACAGTTCCATTTTCGTTTTTAACGTTGGAAAGGTGGTGTTGAGTAATGGTTATATTCGGATCTAAATTGATTCGAAAATTATCATTTATCCAAGATAGAGGAATATTGATTTTGCCTGAAAATTCATTTTCATTGAAATATTGATTAGTCAATTTAGATTCACCATCTAAATAAGATGTATTTCTTTTTTCGCGAAGAAGCCCAAATCTAAACTCTGGAAAATAACGACCAATCTTAAATTCAGTTTTGAATCCAGCAGTATTAGCCTCATTTCGGTTGATAGAGACACTCGAAACCAATGAAACATCATTGAGTATATTATAGGCCTGAATGCTCAATTCTGGATTACTTTGCGAGGGGTTAATAGTCCAACCATGTAGTTTTAATCCTCTGAAAAGTCCTAAGTATGATTTTGAAGAAAACTGTTGCGTTGGCACTTTTTCAAGTATATTACCGCCTTCATTTTGGTTAGCTACTGTTTCAAAAAATGGCATTTGATGGGGCTCTTTTACTTGATATTCGAGTAGTTCGGTTTTTAAACCTTGTTTGCTAATCATGTAGCCAGCTTCGGTAAACTCCGTAAAATAAATGGATTTACCATCTTTACTTACTTCTGGCTCGAATGCTCCAACAGGTACTGAACTGACTACGTTTATTTTTTAATTACCAACTAAATCTACGCAATAAATATTATCAATACCTGAATAGGAAGCAGAAAAATATACTTTATTTTCAAAAATTGATGGAGTTTCGAGGGTGTGTCGAGTCCAGTCAGTTAGTTCAATTATATTGTTTTCTCCCCAACTTTCAATTTTAACAAGAGCTACTTTGTCTTGTTTTTTAGCAATCGAAATTAAATTTTTGCCATCATTGGTCTAAGCGATTCTGCTAAGAAAATAATTAGCGGGATTCTCAATTTTTTTCAAAATTTTGCCTGAAACAATATCTAATAAGTGAATATTACACTCTTGATTGGGGTAACATTAATAGCCGCAATTGTATTACCATCCGGCGATGCCACAGGCGAAAAGTAGCGACTCTTAGATGTAAAGCGTGTCTTAGTTTTTTTATTCAAATCATATATCACTATATTAGAAAACGTTTGTTGTGCACGTCTCGGATTCATTTCCATCTCTATCCAAGTCAAAAATCTATTGCCTATTCCGAAAAACTGGTCAGGTGGGGCAATTCCAACCGTGGTAAGTGTTTTTTCAATGCCATTTTTAATGCTAACAATTCTATCAGTTTGTTTATAACTTGATTTTATCGCAATTATACTACCATCTTTCAATGTTCTCGGATAATTATAGTCTGTCACGGTTTGCATATTTTTTTGTGTAACAGGGGTGGTGTTTATTAAACTTGCTGATTTTAGTCTATCAGCCCAAAGAAGTTTACTATCATTCCATGATAATTTATAGAGGTCTTTTGAATTATAGCCAACATTCCTTTTTAGTGCCTTCGAAAATGGATAAATTATGCCTTTATATCGAACGGCATCTTTTAGTACTTCAGCCGTTACATCATTGCCTTTTAGTTCTCTTGCTTTTGTAAGCATCAAATATCCTAATCTGTAATGGTCAGGTACAATACTTTTATACGATTAATTTCTATTTTTTTGATAGGAGTAGTTGATGTCTGCATAAGCTAATGCACGTTGCTCTATCGTAAAAAAAGCGGAGCGTCCACGTCCTCCCAAACTCCATGCAGTCTCCGAAATAGTTGCATCTCCCTCAAAATACCAATTAGGTAAACTAATGTTTGATACAAGAGACCAACCTGATTGACCTTGAAATATTGATGCTACTTTGGTAATTCCACGTCTTGAATTAATGATTTGTTGTACGTGTCTATATTCGTGCATTGAAAGGACATCTAACCAATCTTGGCTTCCAGTGACATTATTGGCAGAAGGTGGAGTACAAAAAAACTCGCTTCTGAATGGTGCCAAACCAACATAACCATTCGGGATTACGGTCTGATTTTGTAAAACGATATCTATACTTCCTGTTTTATTGCCAATAGAACGGGTATTGTTTTTGTCAATATAGTTAACGATATTGGCTACTCGTTGAGCTTTAGGTTCCATTCCGACTGGATAAATTACTCTGGCTGAGGGAGATGACAAAATTCTCCATTTTTGACCACCTACATTAGAGCCAAAGCCGTCTTGAGAAAAGGTGATAACTGGAATAAATAAACAGATGATGTGAAGAAATACTTTTTTTTCATTTTTATTTAGGATTTTAAAAGGTAAAAAGAAAAATTTTCTTTAAATGTTCTATAAGTATTGTGAAAAAAATAATCGACAAAACCATAGTTATTAGTTTATTGATAATCAAGCTTTTAAATCGTCGGCGAACTGTCACTTCGGCGAACCGTCTCATTTCTTGTGTCTCAGGATTTAAAAAACTAGCAGCTAATAAATTTTCAAAAGAACTATTAAGCGATTTCTGATTTTGCCTAGCTAATACTGATAACGTTATTTATTGGCCTTATAACTTTCCGAAAAAGGCTTTTTTCTAACCATTTTAGTTTCATTTTAGAACTTAAGTAGCCCACGGTCAATAGTATGTTGGGCTACAGTGAAATAATAAGGTTATAGACCAATATTTAGCTGTTAGCAAATTTGTCGATAAATAATACTTTATTACTCAATATTACAAAAACGGTTAAAAAAACAATTGTTTTTTTAACCGTTTTTGTAAATTCATTAAATCCGCAAATATCGTGCTTTTTGAACTCTTTTTTTATAGGTCTACACTTTGAAACGTAACCAAATAATTTAGGAGAAATTACTTAACGGCTACAATATTTCTTAAAAAATCCACAGATGATTTAGACATTTGTGGATTTTTTGTTTTAGACATACGAACTATTCATCAATAAAAAGAAAATTTTAATGACTTTTAACGAACCTATGCTCAGAGATGGAGCATTAGAAGGAAAAACTTTTATTGTATGAGGCGGCGGAACTGGACTTGGGAAATCAATGTCGAAATATTTTCTTGAACTCGGTGAGAATGTGGTGATTACAAGTAGAAAATTATCCGATTTAGAAGAAACTGCACATTAACTTGAACAAGCAACAGGAGGTAAAATCTTACCGCTTGCCTGTGATGTGCGAGATTACGGTGCAATTGAAGCGATGAAAGTTAAAACTTTGGCTGAGTTTGGACAAATTAACGGACTGCTAAATAATGCTGCTGGCAATTTTATATCTCCAACCGAACGTCTTTCGCACCGTGCCATTGATACAATTGTCGATATTGTACTAAAAGGGACTTCTTATACAACACTAGCACTGGGTAAACATTGGATTTAACAAAAACAAGCAGATACGGTGCTAAGTATCGTAACTACTTATGCTTCTACGGGTTCTGGATTTATAGTGTCTTCAGCAATGGCTAAATCAGGGGTTTTGACAATTACTCGAAGTTTAGCAGTTGAGAGGGTGAAATATGGAATTTGATTAAATGCCATTGCACCTGGCCCATTTCCAACCAAAGGTGCGTGGAATAGATTGTTTCCATCCGAAGCTTTTCATCTACATTTGAGAGAACGCTTCATTGATTATGGTAATGTGCCATCAAGCGAGTAATAGAGCATCAAGAATTGGCCAATTTTGTTGCTTAATTGATGTCAGATTTTGCTGCATACCTCATGGAGAAGTTATCACGATTGAAGGAGGAGAAAGGATAAATGGTGCAGGAGAATTTAATCACCTCAATGAAATTCCAACCGATATGTGGGATGTGATTCAAGCAGTAATTAAATCTAATACACGAGCGAAAAAAGAGTAATAGATAATTCCATAGGAAAGGGTTTGCAAACCCTTTCCTATGGAATTATTACACAACAACAAGTTTTTCATCTCCAAATCGCTCAAATTCTTTTGTTTCTACGATTTTTTTTATTCGAACGATAGTTTGAAAAATTTCTTCGAAAGTGTTATAAAGTGGTGCAATACCAAGTCTTATATTGTTTGGTGGTCGAAAATCTGGAATAATACTCGGAGAACCATCCATTGGCTCTATCATTGCTCGATTGATTTTGTATCCTTCTTGGTGTTGTATCGAAATATGTGAGCCACGTTCGTTTACATTCAACGGCGATGCAATTGTGAAACCGAGTGGTTCTAAGAGATTTAAGACTATTTCTATCAAAAAACTACTTTGAGCAACGCTTTTTTCTCGGAGATTTTGCATTCCCGCTTCGAGCATTACATCTAAACCTGTTTCAATTGCAGCCAAGGAGAGTACTGAAGGAGTTCCTGAGGCAAATCGTTGAATATCATTTTTAGCGGTATAGTCCAACGTAAAATCAAAAGGTTTTTCATGGCTAAACCACGCCCAAATCGGGTTTATAAGCTTTTCTTGCAAATCGTGTCTCACATACAAAAATGCGGGAGCTCCAGGGCCACCATTTAAGTATTTGTAAGTACAACCTACGGCCATATCTGCATCCGATTCGTTGAGATTTAAAGGAACTGCTCCAGCCGAATGGCTCAAATCCCATATAACTAAAGCACCTTTTATGTGTGCTAAGTCGTTGATTTTCTGCATATTATATTGATATGCACTCTTAAAAACCACATGGCTAAGCGTTAGTAAGGCCGTATTTTCATCTAAAGCCTGCTCAATTGCCTCATCACTAATGCTTATTTCATCATTACTTTTGATGATTGAAAGTGAATGATTTTTAAAGTGTTGTTCTATCAAACCTTGCAAAACATAAATGTCAGTCGGAAAATTAAGTGAATCGGTGATAATTTTACTTCTATTATTTTGAAAACTAAGAGCAGCAAATGCCAGTTTATAAAAATTGATAGAAGTGCTATCACCTACAAAAATCTCATCAGGTCTTGCACCTACAACTTGAGCTATTTTTGCCGCAACTTTATTTGGTAATTCAATCCAATGCTCATTCCAGCTTCTTATCAATCTTTTTCCCCATTGATTTTTAATCAGATTTGTACTGATTTCGATAGTTTTCTTGGGTAATCGTCCTAAGGAGTTTCCGTCTAAATATATTTCATCTCCAATTTCGAATTGATTTCTAAAATGAGCAAGCTTATCATTTTTATCGAGTTCGATTGCTTTTTGCTTGAAATTGTCTATTGTCATAATTTTATTTTCTTCAATAATTCTGGTAAAATTTTCTCTACCCATTGCTGATACATTTTTTCCGAAGGATGTAAACCATCTTTGGCAACAAGCGAAACATCGTTTATTGCTTGACGAGAAATTGGAGTAATATCAATAAATAAAATACCTTTTTTATCGGTTTCTTCTTTTTTTATCTTATTGAATAAGTCAATTTGTTCTGAAATTGTTTTATTTTGTCCTTGCCTTCCGAATGGCGTTATACCCCAATCGGGAATTGAAACCACAAAAACTCGCTCAGCTTTATTGCAAGCAAATTTGAAAGCTGTTTCGAGTAACTCGACAAATTCTGTTTGAAACTCCTCAACACTTCGCCCACGATATTGGTTATTTACGCCTATCAGAAGAGAAACCAAATCATAAGTTTTTGTTATATTTTCCGAAACAATTTTTTCTTTAAGTTCGTCGGTTGTCCAACCAGTTTGAGCAATTATTTGGGGTGAAGCTACTTCTACACCGTTTTTACCTAAACTTTTACTCAATTGAACAGGCCAACGCTCGCTTTCTGCTACACTTTCGCCAATGGTATAGCTATCGCCCAGAGCTAAATATGATAAGCTGTTTGTCATATTAATTGATTATGAAGAAATATTCTTTGAAGAGACTTCACATGAAAAAATAAATAGAAATAAAATTGATGTCAGGTATTTCATAATTTGATAGTTTGTTTCAATAAAAAATGAATATCTACACCAACCTAGATTTTACTTTCCTTGTTTTTCTTTTTTTCGAAAAAAGTAATTAAAAAATAAATTACCGATAAAGCCACCAGAAAAATAGCTAAACTACTCACTTCTTTGATTGCCAAATTAGACAAAAACCATACAATTGCCATGGCTGCCAAAATCGGAATAGTGATACCGCCTGGGATTCTAAAACCATCGGTTTTTCCATTTTCATCAAGTCGCAGTTTGATTGTTGCTAAAACAACGCCCAAATAGACTGTCAGTAGCGATGCACTCGCAATGATAGCTAAGTCTTTGAATCCGCCAGAGATTGAAAAGATGAAATCTAAAGTTGCATAAGTAATGATTGCCACATAAGGCGTAGCAAATTTTGGGTGAACTTTTGCCATTATTTGGGGCATCCAACCTTTGTTTGCTCCTGCAAAAATCACTCTTGGATACGATAAAACAGACCCACTTAATGCCGCAAACATCGAAAAAGCTGCTCCTGCTATCATTAAAGTTGAGCCAAAAGGCCTAATTACTTTGTTTGCTACCGCTGCCAGTGGTGCTTCACTTTGATTGATTAAATCTGCTCCAAGTACACCTTGCGAAACTGTTTGAATCAAGATATAGAACAAAACCACCGCACCCATGCCTGAAAGTATGCCTAATGGCACAACTTTTTGTGGATTTTTGAGTTCACCGCTGACATTTAATGATGCCTCTCCGCCAGCAAAAGCAAAAAACAATAGGAGAGATGCTTCTCCCAATTTTGAAATTGTCGGTAGAGCGTGCCACTTCAAATTTTCAATAGAAGTGCCAAAAAAACCTGCTATAATGAGAATCACGAGCGGAATGATTTTTATCAGCGTATTTATTTTTACAACATTATCGCCATGTTTTACACCACGGATATTTATGTAAGTAAACAAGCCAAAAACTATAAAAAAAAACAATGCTCGAACTGGAAGTTCGGCAAGAATTGGTAAATAAATACTGAGCGTATCGACCATGGCATTGGCAATAGCGGCATCGGCTAAGATTCCAACAAACCAAAACATGGTATTGGCCAAGAAACCTGCAAACGGCCCAAAAGCAGCGTGAATGTAGGCATAAGCACCGCCGGTTACTGTGATTTTACTGCCAATCTCTGAAAAACAAAGCATGATGAGCATCATTAGAAAGCCACAAAAAAGGTAGGCTAAAATGCTGGTTTCTCCTAAAAAGCTGGCGACAAAAGCAGGTAAGACGAAAATTCCTGCTCCGATGGTTCGGTTGAGTGTATTTGCTGCCAAGCCCAAAATTCCGATTTCACGGCGTAGTCCTTCGTTGTTTGTTGATGTCATTTTTTAGGGTTGGAAGTGTATAAACAAGATAATAAAACCAAATCTAACTGATTTATCTAAAACAAAAAAGCCTTCAAGGATGATTTGAAGGCTTTTTTGAGAATTAGAAAATATTATTTCACAATATGGATTGCGTGACAGCCACGAGGCATTAAAAGTTTGAAATCTTGTTTTTGTAAACTTGGGTTTTCTCCATTTTTTACTTTCCAAAATTCAAGTCCGCCAAAGTGTTTTCCAAAATTAAAATAATCGAAAACCGTTACGGCAATGTTTTCACCGGTTTTATCAAATACTATATTTTTTGGTAAAATTCCATCAAATTCATATTCGGCTATTTTATTCAAAGAGCCATCCGTTGACAGTTTTAATAATGAAATTGAAGCTTTTTTTGAAGATTCATTAATCTTCCATGGGAAATAAGATTTTTTGGCATTTGTCACTGCAACCAAACTTCCATCTGGACTAATGGCGAAACTTGTTGGTGTTTCTCCAATTTTTGTTTTTGTGATTAAATAATGCTCACTTGTACCATCGAGATTAAATTTAAGTACAAACATATCGCCAAAAGCATCGTTACCCGATTCTGATTTATTTGCAATATTTGATTTGATGTCGGGGAAAAGATAATATTTACCATCGGGCGTAAATTTACCTGCACTTGGTAAACTTCCAACCTTTAGCGTGCGGCCAACTATATCTAATCGAATAATTTTAGTCGTGGGTCCATCTCGAGTAAGCTTCAGCAAACCAACTTCTTTTGTATCTTCCATCGTAAAAACTAAGAAATTATTGTTTGGATGCCAAGTGATGTCTGAAATTTTTCCTGCTTGAAAATCTTGTGGTTTATTTATAATTCTGATCGGCTTTCCACTTGGGTCAAGTTCCATAATCTGCAATTCTTTGCCGCTTTCTTCGCTACAAAGTGCTAAATATTCTCCATTCGGACTAATATCAATCGCAGTTGGGTTTTTTCCAGTCGGAAACTTATAAAGAACTTTTGGTTGTGATAAATCGCTAATATCAACCACTGAAATAAAACCACCCACAGGCAATTCTGTATTGAGATTAGAAATTTCAGTTGTAGTTTCGGGTGTGGTGCCACGCGTTTCTACAACATAAGCAATTGGGCGATTTGGCGAAATAACAATGCTTTTGGCCGAGTTGATAGCCGAGTTTGAGACTACTAAACTCTTTATTTCGTCGGAATACTTATCAATTGGAAATTTCACAATCGACATAAAATCTTTGGTGCCACGCTCTTTAAAAAGTTTGCCATCAACAAAAGCTGAGGCAGCCATATCTGCATCTGAAATGGCAATAATACCTTTGGCTTCAAAACTTAGCTTCTGTGAATAAGCAAGTGTTGAAGTAAAAGTAAATATAGATAATAGTATTTTTTTCATGGGAAATCAAGGACAATGCGAATCTAGTTCATAGAAATTGACTGCAAATTTCTGAAAAAACTGCAAAATTGGCTAATATTTCGTTAAAAATTAACTTTCAGCATCATAAACGACCACTTTTTCCCAAAGAAAAGAACAATTATTAATAAATACATAATGGTCGGGATGTACTTGATAAGCATCTTGGTCAACTGAATTGTCGAAAACAAAAGTCACAGAAAAATTGTATGTAGAATCAATTACTTCACGGTTAGTATTGGCTGGGCGACCAACATAAGCAGTTTTGATTAAATCAATTTTTGAAAGTTCTTTCAAACCTTCGTGGAGTGCATCTTGTTGTTCTTTGTTATCTTTTTCTTTTAACCAAAAAAATACTGTGTGTACAACACCTGTCTGTAAATTTGCCATCGATAAGTAATTATAAATTGAGAATTAAAAATTTAGAATTGATAGTAGAGAATTAAGAATTTTAAATTTTCCATTCTCAATTTCAATTATTTGACATTTCCAAAGAATGATAAAGTACCGAGTAAATAGTTTTGAATGGACGAACCATGGTCACCACCAGTTATAGGAATCAATTCTACGTTACTTGCACCACGTTTTTTCATAGCGTCTAAAGCAGTTTGAGAGTTGAAATATGGAACATAAGTATCAGCTGTTCCATGGTAGAGTTGAGTTGAAGTTTTCGGTTTCCAATCAAAAATATCGTTGTCTTTTACTGCATTCAACAAGGCGGTGTCTGTTCCATCAATAATGCCTTTTTTTACAGCATCGCTCAAAATTGTGGTTAGACTTCCCGAAATTCGTGCATTTTGCTGCTCTTTCTGAATCTGAGCTGCATAAGCCGCCGCAAAATAAGCGGTCATCGGGCGATTGAGTTTATAGATTCTATCATAAGTCAACATAACCCAAATATATGAAGAATTATGTTGAGAATTTCCACTCGATGGCATAGAAACCAAAGTCTTGAAACTCAAGGTTTTATTATATGCACCAGCTCCACAACTTGAGGCTTTTAGGTTAAATTCAGAGCCAGTTTCTTCTTCGATTTTTTTCTGTAAAGCCATTGTCGCAAATCCTCCTTCTGAATAACCAGCTATCAGTAAGTTATTATTCCAACTTATTTTTTCTTTTGCAATTATCTCTTTTGCAGCACGAAGCATATCTAAACTTGCAGAAGCAAGTCCTTCACGATGCTCATAAGTGTGAGGAAGGGTATTTGATGCTCCATAACCAATGTAATCAGGAGCGGCTACAATGTAACCAATCGTTGCTATAACTGAAGCAAGCGTGCCTTCACCATCGGCTGTAAAGTATGATGGTGCTTGTTTGTCATCGAAGATTGTTCCGTGCTGATAGCTGACCAACGAAAGCGGCGTTGTGGTGCCAGTTGGAATTATTACCGCACCAGAAGCTTGAATTTCGGTGCCATCGGTGTTTTTGGTTTTATAAACAACTTTGTATTGTTTTACGCCCGAACGTATAAAAAGTGAGGCTTGCGAACCTAAACTTGAACCAATCGCTGCAATTAGTTGCTCTTTGGTTAGTTCTTTTACGAGCGTAGAACTAACCAAAACCTGCGGTTGAGGATTTTCGTTTTTTGATTTATCACAAGACCAAGTTACAAATACAAGTGTAAAAGAAACGATAAAGTATTTAAATAATTTTGTTTTCATGATTTTGTTTGATTAATACAAAAGTACAAATAAGTAGTTGATAATGAATAATTGATTAGTGAAAAATTTGTAAAGTGCTGATAGTTAGTAAATTAATAATACTTTTAATAAAGGTAATATTTTATAACTACTTAGAGCTTAAAAATGTTGAATGAATAAGAATACGGTTTTGTAGTAAATACTTTTGGATACCTTAATAAAAACCATCATCTTTGTGGACACAAGGGGGTGTAGCTCAGTTGGTTAGAGTGTCTGCATGGCATGCAGGAAGTCGTGGGTTCGAATCCCATCTCCTCCACTTATGTTTAATACGAGCCCAAAAGGCACTTTTAAACTAATTGCCTCAACTATTACTACAAAAATGGTCAATAATATATATTTAGAGATGCAGTCTTAAAGAATCGAAATATTGATTTGACTAAAATATGGCATCGAATATTTTAATTCTACTATTGACAAACTTTAACTCTATACTGAAAATATACTGTAAAAATTTAAACCTGCTTTAGTGAGGTGTGCTATTTTTGACGAAATACTAATTTAAAAAAATTTATTGAATTTTCAAAATTAAAGATGATTTTCCCAGCCTTTCGTTTGGAAGCCCTTATGGTTTTTTCTAAACACAAATAAAGAGAGTTTTGTGTATGATAAAATTAGACAATCTCGACGTTTCTCATTTGTAAGTATGAATGTTTTTAGTTTGTGACAATTCCATCGCCACCCTTGTTAAAAGCTACTATTTCGAGCATTGGATTTTCATTATAAGACTTAATCTAACGCTTGATTTTTGGGTCTACGGTTTCCCACCGATGTTCGTTGTCGATTACTAATTTTTTATTATATTGTATCATGAAATTTTTTTCTATGTTTTCAATCTATCCCAAAAACAATAGTTCTCTCAATATTTATGTTGGTGAAATGTTGTTTGTGAAAAAAATAAAAATTCCCAGTAGAAACTACTGGGAATTTGTTTTTAACTTAAACTATGATTAAAATTTACTAATACATTTTTGCTGGCAAAAGTTTGTTTGCACCTTCACACCCAATCAAATCATCGCCTAAATCTTATCGGGCTTTTTCTACATGAACCATTATAGCTTTCAAAAGGTCAGGATAAATACTTTTTATATCATATTTTTCGACTGAGTCGTGTGCCAATTTATACAGGCCAAGTATTACATCAATACTTTTTATTTGGCTAGGAAAACCGGTCTCTACCAAGCATTCCTATTATAAATATTTGTCTAAGATATTCTATTTCAACAAAAATTAAACTCGTTAATGATAACTTTGGCAGGCATTCCTATTAGGTGCATTTTATGAAAATTTACCATGTGAAGAAGCTTGACAACTTAAAAACTAATACACCATTTTTATTATTCAATTTTCAACGAATCGACCTTTGCCAGATTGAAAACATTTGTAAAAATGCCACAAAGGCCTAATTGGTGATAAACTTTTCCAAATTATTTGGTACTTTTATCAAGCCTTCTTTATGTTTGGCTACCATTTTGGAAATCTCTTCAATTATTTCAGGGTTTTTGTCGGCAATATCAAATCTTTCCGAGGGGTCAACAGAAAGGTTAAACAACTGAGCCTTTTCTAAAGTCTCTATTTTTTCTGGATATCCATCGGGATTGTTTTTCAGAAAATACATTTTGTATGATCCTTTTCTTGCAGCGAATAGTTTGGTAGCATGATAAAAAAACATTTCATTTCTCGGTGTTTCCTCTTTTCCTTTCCAAACACCAGAAAGGTCATAACCATCCCATTGGCGGTCGGCTGGCAAAGCTACACCCGCTAGTTTACTAATTGTTGGAAGTAAATCTAATGTACTACCCATTTTTGATACCATGCCAGGTTTTACGTGTCCCGGACCCCATACCAATGATGGTACTCGCATGCCACCCTCATAAGAAGTTCCTTTACCACCAAAAAGTAGGCCCGCTGACCCGCCATGTTGGTTGAATATTTTCCATGGACCATTGTCTGATGCAAAAATTACATACGTATTTTTATCCAGTCCTTCATTTTTTAACATACTAATAATTTGCCCAACACTCCAATCAATTTCTTCGATGGCATCTCCGTAAAGGCCTCTTTCGCTTTTACCTAAAAAATCAGTAGATGCAAATAGCGGAATGTGTGGCATAGAATGAGCCAAATACAAGAAAAAAGGCTTGCTTTTATTGGCTTTGATAAACTTTAGCGATTCTTCGGTATAACGTTTGGTAATGGTATTCTGATCGGCTGGTCGTTGGATAATGTCCGTATTTCTCATCAATGGAACATTATAATCTTTGATTTGCGGACTAAAAAACATCTCCCTGTTGAATCCTTTCTCTCTGTCCATGTCATTCGAATAAGGAATGCCGAAGTAAGAGTCAAACCCATTATTGGTAGGCAGGTATTTTTCTAAATGCCCCAAGTGCCATTTCCCCACACAAGCAGTGGTATAATTTACTTTTTTGAGTTGTTCTGCTATGGTTATTTCTTCATTGGGAAGACCTCCATCAGAATCAGGGAACAAAACACGTCGAATATCACTTTCCATTCCATTTCTTACAGGCAATCTGCCCGTCATTAGGCCAGCCCTTGATGGTGTACATACATTTGCCGCCACGTAAAAGTTAGTCCAACGTTGACCCTCGGTAGCCATTTTATCAAGGTTAGGTGTTTTGATAGTAGGATGTCCAAAACAGCCTAAATCTCCGTATCCTTGGTCATCTGTAAAAATGATGATGAAATTTGGTTTTTTAGCACTCGACTGAGCCAAGCCAATCTGACAAACCATAATCAATAATATGGTATGTAATATTAAATAATTTTTTTTCATAGAGGTCATTAAATTAAGGTTTTTGCCAAGTCACTTTTGCTCCTTGTTGAATATGGTACATTAATTTCTTGTTGAGCTCAAGATAAATACTTTGATTTTTAGAAATGATATTTTCTTTTTCTAAAGGGTCGTTTTTAAGGTTATAAAGTTCCATTGCTTCACCAGGTTTATTCCTTAAAAGTTTCCAGTCACCTTGTCGAATGGCATAACTACTTTGACCATTATAGTCCAACCCTCCTTCTCTTCTAGTAAAATACAATTCTCGCTCAGGAAATTCACGAAACTTTTGGTCGAGTAGTGAAGTCAAAAAGCTTTGCCCTTCAATTTTATTACTTGGTTTTACCTGAGCAATTTCCAATAAAGTGGGAAAAATATCCATAGTCAAGTTTACCTGTGAGGAAACGGTTCCCGCTTTTATTTTACCCGGCCATGCAACACAGGTAGGTACTTTTAACCCACCTTCATACATGCTTTGTTTGCCGTCACGTGTTGGGCCATTATTAGGCAAATCGGGTAAATGCCCACCATTGTCACTACTGAAAATAATAATGGTATTATCATAAAGGTCATTGTCTTTTAATGATTTGATGACTTTTCCTATGCCGTCGTCCATGTGTTCGATTAAGGCAACCAATGCGGCTCTTTTAGGGTTAATACCTGGTTCTCTTTTCTGCACTTTTTCAAGCCATTCTTTGGGCGGTTGAATTGGGAAATGAGGGGCATTATAGGCCAAATACATAAAGAAAGGCTGTTTTTGCTTAGCTCTTTCATCAAAATAATTGGTAACCCATTGGGTAAATAGATCGGTGGCATGACCAACAGGGTCAATTATCTCCTTATTTTTTCGCATATAGTTAATATCATGGCGACGATGAGTCCAATAATCATCCATCATGTCGCCCAGCCATCCTTGAAAATAGTCGAATCCCCTTTCATTTGGTAGGTTAGGAGATTCAAGTCCAAGGTGCCATTTTCCAATCATAGCGGTGGCATAACCCGCTTTTTTTAGTTCCTTTGGTAATAAAATGGACTTTGGATCTAAGTATCCCCAATTGTCTTTTTCAAAAGTTCGAATGACACCAGGTACACCTACATGATCTGGAAACCTTCCCGTCAAAAGTGAAGCTCTGGTAGGGGAGCAAACAGGGCAATTGGCGTAGAAGTTATCAAGCCTGAGCCCCGAGTTTGCTAAGTTATCAATGTTTGGTGTCTTGATATCTTTCGTCCCATAATAGGATACATCATGATAGCCTTGATCATCAGTTAAAATAACCAATATATTGGGAACCTTCTTCGTATCCTTGTCTATCTTCTTAGTAGCTAAACTAAGGGTAAATAAGAAGACGCTAAAAACGTAAATACCTACATTTAATCTCATGGTGATTCAACTATTTAAATGAATAGTAGTCGATTATTAATAAAAGATTTTCTTAACCATTTTTTTACTCCCTTAAATCCATTAATATCCTTCATTTTGAATCAATTTAGGGTTAGCATTGATTTCAGTCAAAGGAATGGGAAATAATACATGGAATGGTTTGGCATTCTTACCACGGGCAATGGCCGAAGATATAAATACGCCTTGTCTAATTTGATCTTCTCTACTTTGGCTTTCAGCGAAAAACTCCCAGCTTCTTTCTTTCAGGATGTGCTTTCTTAAAGCGTCTTTATTAAAATTGCTTAATAAAATGGGTTTAATTCCTGCCCTAATACGAACTCGGTTAATTAAATCTATTCCTTCTTGGGTAGGGCCATTTAGTTCATTCAATGACTCTGCTAATGATAAAAGGATATCTGAATATCTTACTTCAGGCAAATCATTACCTTGAGTTGCACCAACTCCATTGGGATCAAATTCAAATTTATAAGAAAGTGTTTGATCAACTCCTAATAACTTTATTTTCACACCAGCCGTTGATGTATACTCTGTTACCATCATTTGACGACGCACATCTCCTTCTTCAAAAGAATTTACAAAAGAATCGAAAAAATAAGAACGAGCGGCAAATACTTGGTTATTTGAATAAGGCAACGGGTAGTCTGTTGGAAAAGTTAATGCTACCAAATTATGCCCAGCCTGTGGTGAGGCTGGAGTCACCCAAAGCAATTCTTTGTTACCTTCATAAGCCAAGCCAAAAATATTTTTGTAATTGGGATTGAGTTCATAATTGCTTAAGGTCAAAATTTGTTTGGCTATATTAGCACATTTTTGCCATTGTTTGGTGTTTAGGTAAAACTTGCACAGCAAACCCATTGCTCCACCTTTAGTAGCCCTTCCATATTGAGCCTGTGTAGCTGGTAATTCGGGTATCACATCACTAAACTCTTTTTCAATAAATGCCTTCATGTCTGCATCTGAGGCCCTTGGAGTACTAAAATCTGCAATTGTCGAGCTAATAATTAAGGGGGTAGGGCCAAACCATTTATATAGAAAATAATAGCTTAAGACTCTCACAAATCGAGCTTCTGCCAATAGTTTTTTGTCAGGCTCGGAACCACTTTGTGAATTGTCAATGACGATATTCGCATCTCGAATGGCATTATACATGGCACTCCAACTTTGTCCCATCCATTCGTGGTTACTATCCCAGGTAAAGTTTGATAAGGGAGTAATTACCGCCTCAATACTTCCACCCCTATTCCATGCTTCTCCAGAAGTGTAAGGAGAGAGAAAAAATGCAGGAAAACCCTTAAATTGTACACTGCCATAGGCAGAATTTAAAACTGATGTTTTTCCAGATGTAGAAGAGAGAAAATTTCCAGGCGTTAATTCAGAATAAACTTTTTCTTCTAAAATATCCTCACAACTAAAAAGGAACATAGAGCAAAACAAAATTGCTACTTTTATTGATTTAAGATTAATATTCATGTCTTTGAAATTAAATAGTTGGTTAGAAATTAACATTAATACCCAAAATATAGGTTCTGGCCAATGGATAACCATTATAATCTAATCTAACATTTGACCTGCCAAAAGCACTAGCCTCGGGGTCAAAACCATTGTATTTTGTAATTGTTGCCAAATTTTGACCTGTTAAATAAATTCTTGCCGATTGAAATACCTTGGTGTTTTTAACTGGTAGGTTATAGCCCAATTGAAAGTTTTTAAAGCGAATATAAGAGGCATCTTGCAGTACTAAGGTATTTACCTTTCCGCCACCATAGGCCGATGGTTGGGCACCTGAAGGCCATTTGGTATCTGTATTTGTTGGTGTCCATCGGTTTAGCACCTGCTCTGATAGTCTATTTCTTCGAAAATTATTGGGATACATACTTTCCAAAACATTGATATTTAACTGATTACCCCCCTTCTGACCTTGGATGAAAAAGCTTAATTGAAAACGTTTGTAGGTAACTGTGTTCTGAATTCCAAAAGTAAAATCAGGGAAAGGACTCCCAATAATCACTTGGTCTAAGGGACTTATTTTCTTATCATTATTCACATCCTCAAATTTTGGATAGCCTGCCTTTGAGCTCGGTTGAGCTGAGTTTCTAATGTCATCATTTTGTTGAAAAATACCATTAATGATATACCCATAATACGCATAGGCAGGATAGCCCACCCTTACAATGGCTGTATTTCCTATAGCTTCAACATTCCCAGTCACAATTTCAGTAATTGAACCTAAATCAGTGACTTTATTTTTAATTGCCGATAAATTGATAGTAGTGTTCCATTTAAAATCAGCTTTATCAATATTGATGGAGTTAATGGTGAATTCAAAACCCTTGTTTTGCATTTTACCTACATTCGATAAGATAGATTCAAAACCAGTAGCCCTTGGCAAAGGCAAATTGAGCAGTATATCTCTGGTATTTTTAATAAAATAATCAACTGTAGCATTTAATCTTCCTCTCCAAATGCTTGCATCAATACCAATGTTTAATTGCTCTGTACTTTCCCACTTTAAGTCAGGATTGGCAATACGAGATGGCCTTGTGGTTGCTACCACTGAATTATTGAATACCGCACTAGGCCCTGATGTATAAGTCGTCAATGAAGCATAATTGGCAATATCTTGGTTACCAGTTATTCCCCAACTAGCCCTTAGTTTTAAGTCATTAAAAAATTTAGGAATAAACTTTTCTTCGATGAGCTTCCAACCAAAAGCTACCGATGGGAAATATCCATATTTATTATTAGTACCAAACTTGGAAGAACCATCAGCTCTGATGGATGCCGTGATTAAATATTTATTGTAAAGTGAATAATTAACCCTACTTAAATAAGAAAGCAAGCGATTATCTTCTTGTTGACTAGTTAAATTATCATTATTTGTATCGCCTAAACCGAGGTTATTAGTGCCGAGTACGTCGGATGGGAAAGTTCTAATAATTCCGGCAAATGAATTCTGATTGAAGTATTGATAAGTAATTCCGCTTAATACATTAAGTTTTGAGTTTTTATTCAAATCTTTGTTATATGTCATCGTGTATTCGAGTAAAACATTAGAACGCTGTAAGGTGGCGATATTGGCAATACCTTTGGCAGACAATCCATTGAGGGTCTTGGTTGAATTATATAAATCTCTTCTAGCCGTCTGACGGTCGGAACCGAAATTAAGTTTTCCTTCCAAGCCTTTCAATATTCTAAAATCAATGAATAAGTTGCCGATGGTTCGATTGGTTTCATTGTTACTTGCCAAACCTTCAACCAAGCTCAAAGGATTGTTGATGGTTAGGTTTTTAGATTGGTTAAAAGTAACACCATCAGAAGTATAAATTGGCTCGGTAGGGTCATATAAAAGAGCCGAATTAAGTGGGCCAGCATTTTCATTATTGTTCAATCCATCAACACTATTTTGGTCTTTCACCAAGCTGGAATTAATATTAATACCCATTCTTACATTCTCACCTAATTTCCTGTTGAGATTTACCCTTGCAATATATTTTTTGATGCCTGTGTTTTTAACTACTCCATCTTGGTCATAATAATTTATGGATGAGAAAAAAGTGGTTTTATCGTCACCTCCAGAAACAGATAGATTATGGCTATTTAACATGGCTCTTTGAAGTACTTGGTCTTGCCAGTTAACTCCTGCTCCAATTTTTGCGATGGCATCATTGGAAAATTCGGATACTCTACCTTCATCCTTCGAAATGTCATTCATTGCCTTGATGTATTGTTGGGTATCTAAAATATCAATTTTATTAGCCACTGATTGAGTGCCTAAATTAAAATCATAACCAACGTTGACTTTTCCATTTTTACCTTTTTTAGTTGTAATCAAAATAACGCCATTAGCTCCTCTAGAACCATAAATAGCCGTAGCTGAAGCATCTTTTAAAATTTCTATAGATTCAATATCATTTGGGTTGATGGTGTTCAAAGGATTTCGAGGATTACTATTGGTTCCTGTACCCGCTCCGCCACTTGAAGACGACAATAAAGTTGAGTTATCAATTGGTAAGCCATCAATGACATATAAAGGGTCACTTCCTGCATTTAAGGAACTTACTCCTCTAATTCTTACCGAAACACCCCCACCTGGTTCTGAACTATTTTGGCTAATTTGAACTCCAGCGGCCTTTCCTAACATTAATTGGTCGATTGATGAATTGGCACCAGGGTTAAAATCTTCTTTTTTCAATGAAGCAACAGACCCTGTCAAATCACTTTTTTTAACAGAACCATAACCAACTACCAAAACTTCTTCCAATGTTTTATCGTCAATTTTGAGCAAAACATCTATTTTTGTTTGATTCCCAACTAATATTTCTTGTGTTAAATACCCTACATAACTAAAAACCAGCGTAGCCTTCGTATCCGTTACCTCTAAGCTATACTCTCCTTTAATGTTTGTGGTGGTACCTTTGGTAGTCCCTTTAATGCTTACACTTACACCTGGAAGTCTTTCACCTTTATCGTCACTTACTACACCCTTGATCCCTAAATCAATTGATGATGCAGGTAAAAAAACATCTGTTTCAAGCACATTGTTATTTAGAGAGCTTGAAGTATGCTGCTCTAAACTCAGTACGATTTTCTTTCCTGCCAAACGATATTTAATGTGTAGTGGAGAAAAAAAAGTATCGAAAAGGTCTTTTAATGATTGATTTTGAGCATTAATAGAAACTTTACGTTGAGCATCAATTGCTGCTGGACTGTACACAAATTTTATGCTAGTTTCGCTCTCTATTTGTATCAGAATAGTCTTAATTGTTTTTTCTTCTGCACGTAATGTAATTCGTTTGTCAAGCAGTTCTTGAGCATAAGAGTCTTTGGCGTAAGTAAGCCCAACACACATCATAGCCAAGAATAATTGAGTAATTGATATTCTCATAATTTTGAGGAATATTCCATCTGTTTGTAATCTTTTTTTCATTACTTTTGATTGTTTTTGTAAGATTTCAGAAAAATTTGGCAAGAACATCCCGAATATCTTTGTAAGCAGATATTTTAAGTTTCGGGAAAATAATAAGTCGGTGGTGGTGCAAACACTATCGACTTACTTGTGCTTTTCTTAGGGTGTCTTCATATTTTAAAGCAGATTTTTATATAGGTTGAATTTTGAATAGGATACTTTTTTAAAATTGTTTGTTTTTATTTACACCCTTTGGCATAGATTACTATCTGACCATCTGCAATTTCGTAACGTGCGTAAATCGTTTCACAGATAATATCCATTTTATCAAATAGAGGTTCATTACTGAAAGAAGCAGTAAGATTGCAATTGGCCAATAAATCGGCATCAAAAATTATCTTTACACCATAAGCGTTTTCGAGTTGAGTTAATACTTTCGTAATAGGAGTTTCGTCATATTCAAAACTCTTTTTTTCGATGCTTGGAAGAATAATTATTGGTTTTTCGACCAACGTTTTTACTAATTTTTCCTCTTTTTTTTCAAAAACTACTTGTTGGTTAGGTGTCAATAAAATTTGCTCGGGGTGGGTTATATTTTTTACGCCGACTTTTTCTTCTCGATAAACCGTTACATGACCTGTCCGTACTGCTACTTTTATGTTGTTTTCACCATTATAGGCTCTTATATTAAAGCTTGTTCCTAAAACTTTGGTTACGATTCCGCCCGCATAAACCAAAAATGGGTGTTGTGGGTCTTTTTGCACCTCAAAAAATGCCTCACCAGTTAAAAATACAGTTCGAGTTTGTTCGCCAAAATCAGTTGAAACCTCTAATTTACTCTCTTTTTTTAGGCTAACTTTACTGCCGTCACCGAGTGTTAAGTTGAGTGGCATAATACCATTGTTTTCAGTCTCGGTTGCTTGTGTTGGTATTGTTTTTTCAAGTTTAAAAAGTGAAACAATGCTGGTTTTTTCTAAAACTAAGCCAACTGTGAAAAGTATTAAAACTACTGCTACCGCTCTAAACCAGTTTTGTTGGTAAAATGGATTTGTAGGAGTTACAATATGATTTAAAATTTCATTGATGTTTTGTTGTATTGTATTAGTAGGCATTTCGATTTCCTCAATTTGTGAAGCAATAACTAATGATTTTGCTTCCTCAATGATTGCCTGTTTCTCTGGATTTTTAATAAGCCAATTTTCCCAATTAAGGTTTTCTTTAGGTAGTTTACCCAAAACCCATTTTCTAAAGTAAAGGTCTTGCACGATATCTTCGATATGATATTTTAGATATTTTTCCATTTTGGTAAGTAAATACTTTTGAGCAATTTTTGTTGAGTGAGATTTAATAATTAAAGAATTGTATTAAGAAAAAACAAAAGCGAAACGACCCAATTTTTGCGTAATAATTTAAGCGATTCATAAACCAAATTAATGGCGGAATGATGATTGATAGCCATAATTTGAGAGATTTCATCATACTCTAACTCTTGATAAAATCGAAGATATAGGGCTTCACGCTGACGCTTCGATAAACTCTCTAAATGATGTTTGAGTTTAAGTAGTGTTTCGTGTTCCGTTTCGTTATTTATCAAATATGATTCAATATTAAATTGTACTTCAACATCGTATTCATCCTCGAGGTCGGTTACTCTTTTGTGCCAAAAACTACGCTCTTTCTCTTTAAAAAGTCTTCGACGATACGATGCCACCAAATAAGCTTTTATCGACTGTGGTTCTTCGAGGTTTTCTCGCCGATTCCAAAGGTCAATAAAAAAGTCTTGTAGGCAATCTTGAGCAAAATCACTGTTCTTTACCAACCGCTGCCCATAATTGTAGAGCGATGGATAAAATTGATTCAAAAGAATCTCAAATGCTTTTCTATCACCCGATTTGAAGGCTCGCCAAGTTTTTGTTTCGGTAAGAGATAAGGATTCTTGCATTTTAAAAAAATTTATGAATCACTTGTTTTTGAAATATTTCAAGTAAAAATAAAACAATATTTAGGTTTTTCTTAGGAGAGGCGAAAATGAATGGTTAATCCTCAAAAAAAACAAACTTTTTTGAAAATTTAATTTGCCATTCTATATAATTTATAGGAAAAATGGCTGTAAATCAAAGAGTTAGAGAGATTCGAGGGTTATTATCAACAAAAGATTTTGATGAAATTTTAGAAGTAAGCCCACAATTAATTTCAAGTATTGAAAGCGACACTAAGAATTTGTCAATTAAGTTGGTAAGCAAAATATCTGTTAAATATTAAGTAACGTGATATT
>CAMAQF010000057.1 GCA_945860265.1 Emticicia agri
TCGACAGAGAATAGTACTCCGAAAGAAGGGCAGCAGACATTAGGGTATGCGAGTTCCACATTCCCCTTTTTTTTCTTAAATACTTATATAAAGCTAAACGCAGAAAGGCTTCAAGCCCTCAGCCAATAAAAATACTATAACAGCATACAAACCCATTCTACTTTTTACGCTCAATCTCTTTTAGATTTTCCATCTTTTTATTGCGTAAAAAGCCTGTGATGTCTTCAAAATGTTCTTTTACTTGCTTATTGCCAAACTCAAATACTTTTGTGGCAAGCCCTTCCAAGAAATCACGGTCGTGAGAAATCAAGATGATTGTACCTTCAAATGCACGAAGGGCATCTTTCAAAATATCTTTTGTTTTCAAATCCAAATGGTTGGTTGGCTCATCGAGAATCAATAAATTTACTGGTTCGAGCAATAATTTTACCATTGCCAAACGAGTTTTTTCTCCGCCCGAAAGTACACGTACTTTCTTATTTATTTGCTCGCCACGAAACATAAACGCCCCCAAAATATCTTTGATTTTGGTACGAACATCTCCCACTGCAATATTATCAATTGTCTGAAAAACTGTTAAATCTTCATCCAAAAGAGAGGCCTGATTTTGTGCAAAATACCCAATCATTGAGTTATGACCGAGCTTTAAATCGCCTTCAAATTCAATTTCTGCCATAATTGCTTTCACGAGTGTTGACTTTCCTTCACCATTTCGGCCAACAAAAGCAATTTTTTCGCCACGCTCAATAGTCAATGAGGCATCTTTAAAAACCAAATGGTCGCCATAGCTTTTTGTCACATTTTCCACAATCACTGGGTAATTTCCAGAGCGTGGGGCTGGCGGAAATTTCAAACTCAAAGCCGAACTATCAATCTCATCAACCTCAACAATATCCAATTTTTCGAGCATCTTCACCCTCGATTGTACCTGCAAAGTCTTTGAGTAAGTGCCTTTAAACCTATCAATAAATTCTTGCGTGTCGGCAATCATTTTTTGTTGGTCGTTAAATTGTTTTTGCTGTTGTTCTTGGCGTTCTTTTCTGAGTTGTTGGTACTGTGTATAATTTACTTTGTAGTCATAAATACGCCCCATCGTCACCTCAATCGTGCGGTTGGTGATGGTATCAACAAAAGCCCTATCGTGCGAAATCACGATTACGGCTTTGGCATTATTCATCAAAAAATCTTCGAGCCACTGAATTGATTCAATATCCAAGTGATTGGTAGGCTCATCGAGCAAAATTAAGTCAGGATTTTGAAGCAAAATCTTGCATAATTCAATACGCATACGCCATCCACCACTAAATTCGGAGGTCGGGCGAGTAAAATCTGCTCTTGCAAAACCCATGCCTAGAAGCGTTTTTTCTACTTCGGCATCATAATTTACTTCTTCTACTGAATAGTATTTTTCACTCAATTCTGATACTCTTTCAATGATATTCATGTACGCATCCGACTCGTAATCGGTTCGAGTTTCAAGCTGATGATTGAGTGCATCCATCTCTTTTTTCATATCAAGTACCACCGAAAACGCCTTTGAGGCTTCTTCAAAAACCGTACTATCATCTTTGGTAAGTAAATGCTGTGGTAAATAGGCAATTACGGCATCGTTTGGGGCAGAAATTTTGCCACGAGTAGGCTTATCAACACCTGCAATGATTTTGAGCAAAGTAGATTTTCCTGCTCCATTTTTGCCCATAAGGGCTATTTTATCTTTTTCGTTGATATTGAAAGTAATATCACTAAATAGCGTTCCACCATTGAACTCGACTGCCACATTATCGACTGAAATCATGCTCTTTTTTAAATTAAAGTGCAAAGATACAACAGGATTAAAAGATTTTAAGATTTCAGGATTAATTATTAGGAGTTAAATACGCATTTATGTTTCTAAATTCGTTAATTCTCGCCCATACATTTCTATTACGTCAGCCATTTCCTCAACTATTTCTCCAGTATATAAAAACTTTAAAATTTGCAGCAAATAAGCATTATAATGCTCTTCTGGGGCTTCTTCAAAAATTGATTTATAAACCGTCGTGCAGATAATCAAATGAAATTGTTCGTCTCGCACATCGTAAATGACCATTGGCAAAAAGCGAGAACCTTCATCAATATCGAAGCAAAACAAGAATGCTGGATAATCAATTAAACCCATGCCATTGAGGTTATGAATCATATCTGCATCGAAAAAATCGTAGAATTTGAACTCATTTTTCACGCCTCGGCTGTCCAATATTTCGCTCAAAGTTCTTAGTTTTTCTACAATCAAATCTATCGGAATTCGAGACGAGTCAAACGCTGCAAACGGAATCCAAACATCGCTAACAAAATCAAGATATTGAAGTGTTGGTTTGGCCAAATCAATCTTATAATCAAATAGCGGATAAGTTGGTGCAAAATACCCTGGGTAGAAAAAATGAAAACCATTTTGTTTACAGAAATCCATTTTGAGGTACATCAAATATTTTCCGAGACTATATTTTCGATAATCAGCATCATAAAAACACGAAATTCCTGCGGCACTTTTTTCGCCTAAATCCAAAAAACCTACCGCAATTAGTTTATTTTTATCGTAAATATTTATCTCAAAGGTATCAAAAATTCGGAAAGAGTCACGCTCATTATGATGCCCAAAAAGTAAGTTTTTGACCGATGTAGCAGGGTCGAAAGTCATTCTTTCTCGATATTTACTAAATAACTCTTCGTGCTGTTCGGTCGGATTGGCTATCTGAATCTCAACTCTAAATTGAGCATTTAGTCTTTCGATTTTTTGTTGAGTTTTGCTTTTTTCACTATTTAACAAATCTATTCTAAGCCAAATAGATGAATAAAATTTATCATGAAATCGAAGAAAATTTGTAGTAAAAATAGATTGCCCCATTCTGAACCAACCATTGGCAAGGTAAACATCAAGTTCTTGTGCAGTTAAAGACGCTGGATAAAGTAATTCGACAAACATTCGTATTGGATAAGGAGTAAGATTAGATTTAACAACTTTGCGAAGCGTCGCACCGTTAACAGTTGTCAAATAGTCGGTGGCACGCTATGCGTGTCACCGATAAAGTGGCATTTTTATGCAAAAATACCGTAAAAAAACTACTTTCTATAATCCAAAGGCGGTTTTCTGTCCCCTGCCAATAATTTATATTCAAAAACTTTACTACCTCTTCTTTGATATAATTCTTCTTTTGCTTGGTCAATAATTGTGGTATTTTGGAATAAATGTTGAGCAGTTAAAGCAATAGTTTTTGCTGCATTTATCATTCCTTTATGTCCGATACTCATGCCATTACAAGCAACTGCCTGCCAACTATGAGCTGGAATACCCGTCACCCAAGTTGCCGTTGACAAACCCGCAGTTGGCACAACCCAACTCACATCACCAACATCGGTAGAAGCAGGAAACGAAAGTCCAGAAACATAAGGTTTTACTTCTTGTGCTGAATTTAAGGCCGCCAAACTTTGACTATTGACCGTTTTCCTGATTTTTTCAGCAAAATCAACTTCTTCGGGCGTATATTTCACACCGCCAACTTTCTCTAAACTATTCTGCATTTGTTTCGCCAAAATCTCATTCGGCAACAGATTATATAAACCAGCCAAAATCTCATAACTCATTTTGGTTTCGGTGCCAAGTGCCGCCGCTTCGGCAGTTTTGATGATTCGCTGCCAAGTTTCTTCTAAACCTTTTGCAGTTGGACTTCTTACAGTAAACTCAACCATTGCATAATCAGGTACAATATTTGAAGTCAAACCGCCATTTTTTATGACATAATGAATACGAGTTTCGGGCGAAATATGTTCACGCATTAAGTTTACCATAAAATCCATTGCCTCAACTGCATCCAAAGCCGAACGACCCTTTTCGGGACTTGCAGAAGCGTGAGCCGCCAAACCTTCAAAGCTAAAATTTGCCACCCGATACGCCAACGATGAATTTGGACTTGCATTATTATTATCGCCTGGGTGCCAATGCAGTACAGCATCAATATCTTTAAAAATATTTTCACGAACCAAATAGGTTTTTCCACCACCTGCACCCTCTTCAGCGGGCGTTCCTATCAATAGAATCGTTCCTTTGATTTTTGCATTTTCCATCCATTTTTTGGTAGAAATTGCAGCCGCAACCGAGCCAACACCAAACAAATTATGCCCACAAGCATGACCATAACCGTTGGTTTTTAGTGCTTTTCGGAAAGGAACAGCTTCTTGCGAAAGACCTGGTAAAGCGTCCATTTCGGCCAAAATTCCGATAACGGGCGAACCAGAACCATAAGTTGCCACAAAAGCCGTTGGTATATTTCCAACACCTTTTTTTATCTCGAAACCAACATTTTTTAGTTCATTCATCAACATTTCGGAGGTCTGATTTTCGAGATATCCCGGCTCAGCAAGCTGCCATATTTTATCCGAAATACCTGCATAATGACTGAAGTTTTGGTCTAATTCTTGGAGGATTTCTTTTTGAGAGAAGCCTTGAAGACTGAAGACAATTAAGGTAACAAAAACGAATATTTTTCTTTTCATGATTAATGAGGTAAAGTTTCAATAATTAGGTTGGTTTTAGCTAAATCAACAGCAAATTGGCAAAAAGATGCACTAAAAGCAAATGCCGAACTTTTTTAAACGAAAAAAACTTTTCTAAGGAAACCTTCTATTAAAAATGTGCGAAAAAACCCTCCAAATTCAAGCCGAAATCAAAGATTTTATTGAAAAACAAAAACTCCTTTTAGTAGGAATGGGTAATGAACGTAAAGAGCTTAAACATTAGGGTTCACCAACAATGCTAAGGGAAATTAAAAATTATCAACAAAATAAAAATACTGTCAGTTTTGATGGACATCCAACGAGAATTTTTGAGTAAATTACAGCTTAATGATAATTTCAGCTACATTAACATCAACCAATCATAAATAAAAACGAATGAAAATAGACTTTAAATTAAACGGCAAACCAACGAGCATCGACGTTGACCCTGCCATGCCCCTTCTTTGGGTGGTCAGAGACGAACTCAAACTGACAGCAACCAAATTTGGTTGCGGAATGGCCATGTGCGGAGCTTGCACATTGCATATTGATGGAGAAGCCATACGTTCATGTTCAGTTCCTGTCGAAAGCATTGCAGGAAAAAACATTATAACCCTCGAAGGTCTTTCGGAAAGCGAAGCCAACTTACACCCTATTCAACAAGCTTGGATGGAAGAACAAGTTCCACAATGTGGTTATTGTCAGTCTGGATTTATGATGGCTGCAGCGAAGCTTATCAAAGAAAACCCAAATCCAACCGACGATGATATTAAAAACGGTATCACTAATATTTGCCGTTGCGGAACTCATCCTCGTATCATCAAAGCCATCAAAAGAGCAGCCGAAATCAACAACCAAAACCATTAAAAGCCATGTCAAAAGAAAAAAAATCTTTTTCACGTAGAAAATTCTTACAGAGAGGAGTAATCGTTTTGGGCGGTTCTGTCGTTGCAAGTTATTTGGGCTGCTCACCAATGCGTCGTTTTACGGCACAGAAAGTAGAAAGCATGGATTTGCCGGCTTCAATTAGCTCGCTAAAGCCTGATTTTTGGTTTGAAATATTAGCGGATAATACTATTTTGCTAAAATCGCCAAAAATTGAAATGGGTCAAGGAGTTTGGACGGGCTTAGCAATGATGGCCGCCGAAGAACTCGAAGTTTCGCTGGATAAAATTAAAGTCGAACACGCCAATACTGGCAGTGGCCTAATTGACAATGTAAATACAGGTGGAAGTAGCTCAACATCAAGCCTTTACGGGCCTGTCAGAGAAGTAGCAGCGACCATGCGAGAAATGCTAAAAGCAGCAGCTGCCAAACAATGGAACGTATCTATTTCAGCTGTAAAAACCGAAAATGGCACACTTTCATCAGGCGGAAAAAAAGCAACTTATGGTGAAATTGTAGCCTCAACCAAAGAATGGGACGAGCCAAAAACGCCAACGCTTAAACCAAAATCAGCTTTTAAAATAATAGGAAAAGAGGTTAAGCGAGTAGATTTGAAGCCAAAGGTAATGGGTACAGCAAAATATACACTCGATAGTGAATTGCCCGATATGCTGTATGCGGTTTTGGTAAAGTCACCTTACCTTGACGCTACGATTAAATCAGTCGATAGCAATGAAGCAACAAAATCTGCTGGTGTAGTAAAGATTGTTCGTGAAGGAAATTTACTCGCTGTTGTCGCCAAAAGCTTTTATGCTGCCGATTCTGCAGCAAAAAAAGTGGTAGTTGAGTGGAATACACCCAACAAAACTCAGCAAGCTGATTTAATTAAACTTGTTACGGTTGGCAATGGAAAAGAAGCAAATATTCAAAAAGAAGGGAGTGCAAAAAGTATTTTAAAAGATAATAAAACTGAGGTTTTCCGACAAGAATACCGCACCCCAATGGCCACTCACGCCCAAATGGAGGTAAACGGAGCCATTGCTCATGTAGAAGCCAACAAAGTTTTGATTATTACAGGTTCGCAAGGCCCAAGCCAAGTACGAGACGTGGTAGCCAAAGCTATTGACATAAAAAAAGACACTATTGATGTACATACGCCACTACTCGGTGGAGGTTTTGGTCGAAAAGCAGCCCCAGGCTTGGCGGCAGAAGCGGCAATTATTTCAAAAATAGTTGGTAAACCAATTAAAGTTTATAATAGCCGTCAGCACGAATTTCAAAATGGTGTTTATCGCCCAAATACCCACCATGTTTTGCAGGCAAAAATGACAAAAGATAGCAAGATTGAAGCCATCACTCACGACCAAGCTACACCTGATATGTATGTGAGAAATATGGTCGGAGAAATTGGTCTGAAATTACTTGGTTCAGATTTTCTTTCGGCAGGGCATGGGGCAAGTTTGATGTATAATGTGCCAAATAAATCAGTTTCTGTTTGGAATACCGATGTGCCAATTCCGATTAGTATTTGGCGGGCTGTAGGTATGTTTCCCAATACATTTGCCATTGAAAGTTTTATCAATGAGCTAGCCCACAAAGCAGGAAAAGATGCGATTGATTTCCGCCTTGATATGCTAACCGATAAAGATGATAAAATTATTGAGCGTAGCAGAAAAGTTTTAGAAACCCTCATCGAAAAAAGCGGCTGGGAAACACCAAAAGCCGATGGAGTCGGTCGTGGAATTGCGATTGGAAATGATAGAAAAAGTATCGCCGCCGCAGCCATTGAGGTAGAAATTATTGAAGGAAAAATAAAAGTCAAAAAAGTAACCAATGTGCTGGATATGGGACAAATTATTAATCCCGAAGGTATAAAAGCACAAATAGAAGGCTGTGTTATGATGGGAATCAGTGCAACTCTTTACGAAGAACTGACTGTAAAAGATGGCCAAATTGAGCAAGCCTATTTCAGTCAGTATCCTTTGGCATCACTTTCGGACGTTCCAGAAATTCTGTCGTTTTTACTCGAAGGCGATGATGTTCCTTACGGTGTCGGCGAGCCTCCACTTTCTCCTATTGCCCCAGCGATTGTTGGTGCAGTTTTAAATCTGACCGGGAAAGCATTGCGGTCATTGCCCCTTCGATTAAGTTGATTAGTTATTGGTGAGCTGGTATATTGGTTATTAGAAGTTTATATATATTGCGGCAGAGCCGCTAAATATTTGTAGAAACAGTGTTTTTTACGAAAAAGGTGCATAGCACCGTCATAAAATTTCGGTGATATGCACCTTTTAAGATTTTTGCAAATATTTACTACAAATATTTTAGTGCTACGCACTTTTAATATAGATAACAACTTAAGTGAATTATTGAGAAACTGGTTACGAATAATAGCCAGTTTCCCGGTCCACCAGTAGCTAATCACAAAATACATTTGTAGCTTATTTGAAAAAAGGTTATTTTGCATTGCGAAATAACCTTTTTTTTCGTTTTCCTCTATTCAACCATCATGAAAAAAACTTTAACAAGCATTTTTGTGCTATTCATTTTTGTATTAAATGGATTTGCACAACAAAGTAAAATCATTACCAAAGGAGCTATACTCACTAAACTTTCGGGCGAATATGCCTTTACCGAAGGTCCAGCCGCCGATACTGAAGGCAATGTTTTCTTCACTGACCAACCCAATGACAAAATCTACAAGTGGTCGGCGGCAGATAATTCTATATCACTTTATATGGATAAAACTGGTCGCTCAAATGGTCTTTATTTCGACCGCGCAGGAAATTTGCTTTCGTGTGCTGACTTAGAAAATCAACTCATAAGCATTGATAAAAATCAAAAAATCACAGTTTTGGTCAATGATTTTGAAGGAAAGAAATTCAATGGTCCAAATGACCTCTGGATTGCTCCAAACGGTGGCATTTATTTCACTGACCCGTTCTATCAAAGACCTTACTGGACTCGTAAAGGCATGGATTTGCCCGAAAAAAGAGTGTATTATCTTTCACCTGACAAAAAAACGGTAACAATTGCGGCAAGAGAATTTGTAGCTCCCAACGGTATTATCGGCACGCCTGATGGCAAAACTTTATACGTAGCAGATATTGGCGATAAAAAAACATATTCTTATAAAATCAATCTTGATGGTACATTGAGTGACCGTAAACTTTTTGCTCCGATGGGTTCGGACGGTATGACAATTGATAAGAAAGGCAATGTGTATGTAACAGGAAAAGGCGTAACAGTTTTTGATAAAAGCGGCACACAAATTGAGCAAATTGAAGTAAAAGAACCTTGGACGGCCAATGTAACTTTTGGAGGAAAAGACCGAAAAACGCTTTTTATTACAGCCTCAAAGTCGGTTTATATGCTAAAAATGAAAGTAAAGGGTATTTGAACATTCATCAATTTTCAGCATAAAGTTATCAACTTTATTTTTAGAAATCTAATCAAAAAATACTTATGGCATCTTCAAATATTTCTCGTAGAAATCTCATCAAATCGACTTTGGCAACTGGTGCTGGTCTGGCACTTGGTTTAGAAAATACTGCTGCTCAAGCACCAAAAACGGCTAAAAATAATTTTAGTTATTGCTTGAACACAAGTACAATTATGAAGCAAAATATCGGTCTAATGGCCGAACTTGATGTGGCTTCTAAAGCTGGATATTCAGGTATAGAAATTTGGACAAAAACCCTTGAAACTTACGCAAATAAAGGTGGAAACTTAAAAGACGTTCGTCAAAAAGCAAAAGATTTAGGTCTAACCATCGAAGATGCCATTGGATTTGCTACTTGGATTGTTGACGACCCAAACCAAAGAGCAAAAGCCCTTGAACAAACCAAACGAGAGATGGGTATGTTGGCCGAAATTGGTTGTAAACGCATCGCCGCTCCACCATTTGGGGCAACCAATAAAGCAGGAATTAATTTACAAAATGCAGCCGCACGTTTCCGCCAAATGCTTGACTTGGGCGATGAAATGGGCGTTTTACCACAACTCGAAATGTGGGGTTTTTCAGCAAATTTACATCTTTTCGGTGAAGCCCTTTTCGTTGCCGCAGAAAGTGGGCACCCAAAAGCGGTTATTTTATCCGATGTTTATCATTTATATAAGGGTGGCTCGGAATTTAATGCCTTGAAAATGCTCAACGGACAGTGTATGCAGATGTTTCACGTAAACGATTATCCTGCCAATGTTTCAAGAGAAAAAATCAATGATAGCTACCGAGTGTTTCCAGGTGATGGAGTTGCTCCCCTTACACCAATTTTTCAGATGTTAAATCAGAAAAACGTCCCGATTGTACTTTCTTTAGAGCTTTTCAACGAAGATTACTGGAAAATGCCAGCTCTAGAAGCAGCCAAAGTTGGTTTTGAGAAAATGAAGGCATCGGTTGAGAAAGCACTAGGTGCTTGATTTTTTTCGTATAAAAATCCTCTTTTTGAAAGTTAAGTGGTCGAAATTATCACTCGACCACTTAGGCTTTAGTTAAGTCCTGAGACAACAAACATTAGACGGTTCGACGAAGCGACAAAATACAAAAATCAATATTTGCAACATTTCAATTTATAGATTAATGTTAGCTCATTACTTTTATTCTTTTACATACAAAGCACAAACACTCCATGCCAGAATCAATCGTTTTGTTAGTTAAAAACAAGATTTTATTGGCTTTTTCCACTAAAAAAGCATTAATTTGTGTATGACCTTTAAAAGTATTAAATGACCGAAAATTTATCTTTGAGCCTGCTCAATTCATATAAAAAAACAATTACTCCTACGATGAAGTAATTGACCATAATGGTCTGGTAAAACCTTATTGGCAAAGCCTTTTCGACACTTTGGAGTCGATTGGAATGGAAGAGTTGGAGTTGCGTAACCAAGAAATTATCAATAAGCTCAAAGAAAACGGTGTTACTTATAATGTTTATAATGCAGATAATGGCGGAAATCGTGCGTGGAAACTCGACCCAATTCCTTTTTTGATTCATCAGAAAGAATGGCAAAATATAGAAAAAGGACTCAAACAAAGAGCTCATTTGTTAGACTTGATTCTAAAAGATATTTATGGACCACAATTATTGATTAAAAAAAATATCATTCCAGCCGAATTGGTTTTTGATAATTCGGGCTTTCTACAACCTTGCTTTGATGTCAAGCAAAAACTTCAAAATCAACTATTGATTTATGCTTGTGATATGGCTCGTGGGCCAGACGGCAAAATGTGGCTTTTGGATAATCGTACGCAATCGCCTTCAGGTTCGGGTTATACGCTAGAAAATAGAACTGTAATGGCAAAGGTTTTTCCCGAACTCAATAAAAACATTTATCGAAACAGACTTTCACCTTATTTTATTCATTTACAGCAGACAGTTGCAACGCTAGGAAATCTTTCCAACGAAAATCCAAAAGTTGTATTCTTGACCCCTGGGGTGGACAATGAAACGTATTTCGAGCATGTTTATTTATCATCATATTTAGGTTATACACTCGTGCAAGGGAGTGATTTATTGGTGCGAGATGGCTTTGTCTGGCTAAAATCGATTGATGGTTTGGAGCGTGTCGACGTAATTATCCGTCGAGTGGATGACGAATGGTGTGACCCACTCGAACTCCGACAAAATTCACTTTTGGGTGTCCCAGGTTTACTACAAGTCATGCGAATGGGAAATGTAGCCGTCGTAAATCCCCCCGGTGCTAGCGTTGTGGAAAACTACGGCATGATGGCTTTTATGCAAAATGCTTGTAAATTTTTGCTTGATGAACCTTTACAGATGAAATTCGGTAGCTACTTGGTGGTGTGGACAAAGCAAGGAGCTGAACTTCGTACTTAGCAATTTAAACCGACTAATCATCAAAAAAGCCAATCGTAAACAAGGTTTTAAATCACTTTATGGGCGACAAATGAGTAAGGAGGATTTAGAAAAGCTTCGTCAGATGATTTTGAAAAATCCGAAAGATTTTGTGGCTCAAGAAGAAGTAAGTCTTTCAACAACTCCTTCGTTTATTGAAGGGAAATTAGTTCCACGTTTTGCCGCTATCCGAACTTTTTTGGTATCTGACGGCAATGATTATAAAGTCATGCAAGGTGGACTTACTCGTAGTTCGCCTGTAAAAGATAAGTTTGTAATCTCGAACCAATTGGGTGGTTTATCGAAAGACACTTGGATTGTTACAGATACCCCAACTGAACATTATGAACACATTATTATACGCACAACATCAAATAATCAGCACAATAACTCGCTAACAAGTAGAAATGCCGAGAATTTATTTTGGGTTGGACGTTTGTTTGAGCGAACAATGGCCTTGACGAGTTTCTTGAAAATTGTCCTTGACCGACTCAACGAAAACGTAAATGATAAAGCTAAAAAACAACAAGAATATTTGTTGGTTTTGTTTAAATCAATCACTCATCTGACAAAGACTTATCCAGGATTTGCGGTAGAAGTTGATGATTCGATTTTTGAAAATCCAGAGCCTGAACTGTTTAGTTTAATCAATAATAGTAAAAAAGCAGGTTCGGTAGCGTATGACATTCAAACGTTTTTGCGAACTTCTAACCATGTAAGCGATAAATGGAATGCCGATACTCGTCGAATTTTGAACCTAATTGAAGATAATCTACAATCGCTCAGAAATTCGCACAGCATCAATCAAGTAAGCCACAATTTGGACAAACTTTATACGCGACTTTTTGCTTTTTATGGCAATATTTTCGAAACATTACCAAGAGACAGTGGTTTTTATTTGCTTGAAACCGGTAAAAATATTGAACGAATTTTATCACTTGTTTCCGTACTTCGTTCGGCTTTTAGCTTCAAAAAAAATGATGAAGTAGAAACCGTTTTAATGGAAGCTATTTTAGAAAACCATCATTTATTGGCACAATATCGCTATATTTATAAATCCCATTGGAGTTTGGTAGCTGTACTAAATATGGCTTTCTTGGAAACCAATTTACCTTATACCCTATCCTATTTACTTGATGCTTTATCGAGTTGTTTGTCGAAATTACCAAGAAATATCGACTCAAATCGGCTAAACATTGCCGAACGAACAGTTTTAGAAGCCATTACTCTTGTAAAACTTTTCGATGCCGAAAGCATGATAAAAGCCGATGAAGACACACAATATCGCACTGAACTAGACAAGACTTTAAAACAAGTTTATGATTTGATTTCAAAAGTAACGAGTAATCTTGCGAGCCTTTATTTCAATCATTCGGTGATGCAACATTCGTTTTTAGATACCATTGAAAGAATAAATTCAGATGAAATATAAGCTACGGCATCAAACCGTCTATACTTATGTAAATCCTGTTGATAATTACCAAAGTGTGCTTTGTTTAGAGCCTCTATCGCTGCCTACACAATTCTGTCACAAATTTGATTTAGCGATTGAACCACAGCCAAACAAGGTCTATACTCGAAAAGACTTTTTTGGTAATACTCAGCATTATTTTTCTTTACATGCATCGCATAAAGTACTAAAAGTAATAGCTTCGAGTGAAATTGAGATTTTGCCAAAAAATCTAGCTGCGATCAGTCCAATTACGTGCCAGGAAGCTAAAATGAAATTTCAAAATGATAATGCTCTAAAGATTGAGGTTTTGCAGTATCAGCTACCCAGTCAGTTTATCAAGTGGGACGATGAAATTAAGGTTTTTGCCGAAACTTGTCTTTCGCCCAATATGTCACTTTTTGAGGGGGTGAGTAAACTTTCTTCCAAAATTTTTCATGAATTTCAATTTAAATCTGGTTTTACAAGTGTCAATACGCCACTAAAAACTATTTTGAAAGAACGCAAAGGTGTTTGTCAAGATTTCTCCCATTTGGCCATTGCATGCTTACGAAGCGTTGGTTTAGTGGCACGTTATGTAAGTGGCTATATAGAAACGATTCCGCCAAAAGGAAAGTCAAAATTGCAAGGTTCTGATGCTTCACACGCTTGGATTTCTGTATATATTCCTGAAATGGGTTGGTGCGAATTTGACCCAACTAATAATCTTATTCCGAGCGATAAACACATTATTACAGCTTATGGCCGAGATTATGCCGATGTTGCCCCACTGAAAGGAATCATTTTTAGTTCGGGCGAACATAAAGTGACGGTTGAAGTTGATGTGATTCGAGGAGAGTGATTTAGTTTTAAAAAAATAAAAAATGCCTCAAGATATTGACCTTGAGGCATTTTTATTTTACTTATTTTGGATTTTAAAATGACGCTGCTTTCTGTATTCAATCATTTGTTGATAAGCTATTTTCTGATCTAACGCATCAACTACACTTAGCCTTGCTGACTGATACTTATTGGCAAACCCACAACCAGTATTTAAATTGGCTGAACTTGCGGGTGTTGTATTTGTGAAAACATTACCATTTTTATTAAACCCATCAGTATAACTTATACCAAAACTATTTGTAATAGTAACCTTATTATTAATATACTTCACATCGTCATAGACAAAAACATTTTCATAAAAAACATATTGTTTAGGAACAAAATTTGAATTTGTAACTGATAGAACCAAACCAGCAGCATAAATAGCGATATCGCTTTTAGTAGATAAAAAGTCAGAGTCTTTAATTGTCACAACATTAGCATCAGCTATCATTATTGAATTAAACATTAGATTTCTGAAAGTGAGGTTATAAAACGTAGTTTCAAACTTTGATCTAAAGTAACCTATTCCAGTAAAACAATTTTCAAAAAGTACATGATGGATAAAAGGAGCTTTTGTTGGTGTTGATAAACCACTTAATAAAAAATTAATCCCTTCAAAAGCATCTTTTATATATGCAAAAGATATTTCGACATCTCCATTTGCCTCAATTCCATTCCAATCATTGAATGCGGGCTTTGCATTCTCAGACCTCATTTCAATAATATTGGAAGCGTCCCCGTTCATTACTAATTTTCCATTTATAATTAAATCTAGGCCATTATCCGTACTCTTAACTTTAATTTTAGTGCCTGGTTTTATTGTTAGCGTAAATCCTTTTGGAACAGTCACATTACCATTTAAGCTAATATTGCCACCCCAAGTTTCATTTTTACTTAAAGTCCGTTTTTCAATAATCCCCGTGATGGTATCATCATAATTTAATTTTACAGCAACTGTGGTTTGCTTGCCAGCAATTCCATTAACTTTAGGAACGATTGTAATATTTCCTGTTTGGCTACCCCCCATTAATGTTTTAGTATCAACGGTTACTTTTAGCGAATCTGTTCCATTGAGAGTTCCTGTGTTTTTATCAACAGTTAGCCAAGATTTGTCAGAACTTACATCAAAACTAAGGTTTTCAGTGCCAATTTTAGTCATTTTTAGAAATACAGATATATTTGCTGTAATAGTTCCAAAATCAAGACCATTCGAATTGAGACTAATAGTTGTCGTTTTATAAAAACCTTTTACAGTTACCGAAACTACTGGTGAAACAACACCATTAATCGTTGGAGAAATACTCAATATTGCCGTATTTTCGCCTTCAGTTAAATCAGTAACATTGATCGAAGTACTAAAATTGATGGCATCGGTAGTAGATATTGTACCTGACGATTTAGATAATTTAAGCCAAGTTTTATTACTAGCAATTGTATAAGAAATTGTACCCTCACCATTTTGTGTAAGAGTCAAGGATGAGGTTGAAGTTGAGGTAATTGCTCCCAAATCAATTGTTGTGTTGGATAAACTTAAAGTGGGAGGAGCTACTTCTTTTTGTTTGCAACCAATAAAAAACAAAAAAATGTAACTTAATAAAATAAAATGTTTTTTCATTGTCTTAATTTTTAAAATGATAAAATATTAATCATTACCTAATTATGAATAGGTAATGATGTTTAGACTAATGATTATAAAAAAGTAACATAAAATATTAATGACTTTGTGAACCTTTATTTTAAAAAGGAACTTGTTTTAAAAGATTCTTTAAAAACAATGATAGAAACCGAAAACCTGATTTTACGACCATTAACTTACGAACAGTTGGTTAAATACGGTAATTTGGATAATTCATTAGAAGAAGAATTAAACATCGAAAAATCACCGAGAAGTATCACTCCCGAACTCCGTGAAGCTCTTGACTATGGCATTATTCCAAATGTGGCAGATGAGCAGAAAAACTATCTTTTCTCTACGCTTTGGATTTTAATTTTGAAAGAAAACAACAAAATGATTGGCGATGTGTGCTTCAAAGGCGAACCTAAGATTGATGGAGAAATCGAAATCAGCTATGGCACACTATTTGAATTTAGAAGAAAAGGCTACATGACCGAAGCCGTGGGCGAAATGCTTAAATGGGCAAAAAAGCATTCGAATGTAATGAAAGTTTTGGCCTACAGCGAGAAAAACAATGTTTCCTCACAGCGTGTGCTAAGAAACAATGGTTTTTCTCAAACTAGTGAAGACAAAGGTATTATTTATTGGGAGATTCGGGTCAGATGAAAACCTTATTTACCAAACAGCAATGAAAAAAATAGCCTTCAAACGACCTTAATCTAACACAACCTTCACCACCACTGGCTGATGGTCAGATGGATATCGTTGCTCGAACGAGTCAGTCAAGACTCCGTATTTTTGCACAGTTACTAGCTTACTCGTAAAAATATAATCAATTCTGTTTTTCAAAGGAGCATCAAATTTAAAGCCGTTAAATGTTCCTTCTGGACCATAAGCTGGTGTTTGTGACACTTGTTTTGAATCACTCAATAGTGACTGAATATGCTGAATCTGTTCAGTTTCTGGGGTAGAATTAAAATCACCTGTCAGAATAACGCTTGCATCTTTAGCAATTTCTTGGATTTTCTTCACCATCAATTTTCCTGACTCGCGACGTGCCACAACTCCTTGGTGGTCGAAATGCACATTAAAAACATAAAACGTCTTTTTGGTGATTAAATCATTAAATTTTGCCCACGAACAAATACGATTACAGCAAGTTGCATCCCAACCTTTACCTGGCACGTCGGGGTTTTCGCTCAACCAAAAATCACCTGATTCTACAACTTTAAAGCGAGATTTACGGTAAAAAATCGATGAATGTTCTCCGCTTTGTTTGCCATCATCGCGACCGTTGCCAAGAAAAGCAAAGTCTCCTATTTCAACAATATCATCAAGTTGACCACGCAGACCTTCTTGGATTCCAAAAATATCAAACTCGTGGAATCGAATCAATCCTTTCACTAATTCTTTTCTATTTGGCCATGCATTGATCCCATCATTCTTGGTGTTATATCTTAGGTTATAGGAAGCGATAGTGATTGGCGTGTTTTTCTGAGCGAAAAGCTCTCCCACCCCCAGTTTGGGATTTAAAATAATTAGAAGAAATAGAATGCTTTTTTTCATTTTTTTAAGCTTTTGTCGTAGTTTTATTTTACAAAATTAGGACAATTTATGAAAACTTTAAATGCCTATCGAATTAAGATATTTTTAGCAGATTATTACTCACATTTTCTATTTTTGTATTCTCAAATCTTATTCAATTAACTTATCAAATGAAAAAAAACCTTGCTGTTGTATTTCTATTTTTTTTAGTCTCCCTCCTATTGGGGGTTAAGATACTTTTTGCACAAACTCCTCAACCTTATGGCGTAACACCTTCTGCCGACCAATTAAAATGGCATAATATGGAATACTATGCCTTTATCCACTTTGGCCCGAATGCATTTACAGACAAAGAATGGGGCGATGGCACCGAAAAAGTAGAAATTTTCAATCCTACTCAACTCGACTGCCGTCAATGGGCAAGAATCTGTAAAGCCGCTGGGATGAAGGGCATTATTCTTACAGCCAAACACCACGATGGTTTTGCTTTATTTCCAAGTAAATATTCGACACACACAGTTAGAGAATCGAAATGGAAGAATGGTAAAGGTGATATTTTGAAAGAATTATCAGCTGCTTGCAAAGAATATGGCTTAAAAATGGGACTTTATATTTCGCCTTGGGATAGAAATCATCCAACTTATGGGACGCCCGAATACAACCAAGTTTATGTAAATATGCTCAAAGAAATCACAACTCAATATGGCGATTTATTTGAAGTTTGGTTTGATGGAGCTAACGGTGAAGGCCCAAATGGAAAACGCCAAGTATATGATTTTCCTTTATTTAATAAAACCGTAAAAACTTACCAACCTCACGCTTTGATTTTTAGCGATGCTGGCCCTGATATTCGTTGGGTGGGCAATGAAAAAGGCTTTGCGGGCGAAACCTGTTGGGCAACCATTAATGGCTATGATCTTTTTCCTGCGTATGATAAACCTGCTCACCTCAATGTGGGTGACGAAAAAGGCACGCACTGGATTCCAGCTGAATGCGATGTTTCTATTCGCCCAGGTTGGTTTTACCATAAAAATGAAGATAATAAGGTAAAAACCGATAAAGATTTAATGAATATTTGGAATAAATCGGTTGGACGTGGTTCAAATTTATTATTGAATATTCCAGTTGATAGTCGTGGGTTGATACATGAAAATGATGAAAAATCTTTGATGGATTTCAAGAAAATGCGAGAGACTTATTTCAAAAACAACCTTTTATCTTCGGGAAGTTTCACTAAGAATTTCAGTAAAGACACTTACGATATTACACTTACAAAACCGCAAACTTTCAATTGTTTTGTAGTGCAAGAAGATATTCGCTACGGGCAGAGAGTCAAGAAATTTTATATACAAGCAAAACTCAATGGAGAATGGAAAAACCTCACTTTTGCAACAACGATTGGACATAAAAGAATCTTTTATTTTCCAACAACAACTGCCAAAGAACTCCGAATTGTTTTTGATGAGACTTTCGCCAAACCAATTATTTCAAACGTAGCTTTGTATAATACGCCTGAGTAATTTGCTAAATTACACCATATAAAGGAGTTTTAAGGAAATTTGAAGCTCCTTTTACAATTTTGAGGACTTAAATTTAGTAAAATGATTCATTTTAATTATCGAAAGTCCGAATGGAGGTAAATTGTAAATTATCAACATTACAATAAAATAACTATTGATTATTTCAATGCAGCTATTAAAAAAGGCTTTCAAAATATAGTTTTGAAAGCCTTTTTTATTTAAGTATTCTTTATGTTCAGTCGGCGGAATGGAACTACCACTCACATTCAGTACCTAACCAATCATAGCCTGAATCAATCGGCTGGCCATCAGGCGGTGTAAGTGCACTTGACGAAATCACCGCTTCTGGATTTTCTTCAAACTGCTTGATTTTCAATAAAGTAAGTCTTGCAAAACCTCCTCCATCAAACATTTTTCCTGATACCCAAGTCTTAATATCATCAATTGCTGCGTAAGCATTCATACGTACCTCAGAAGCTGTTTCATTATTATTGGCTAATTTCATCAAATGGTCGAGGTATTGCATCGCCACCATTCGGTCGATTTGAGCATAATAACTCAAATTATCAACCATTTCTGGCTTCTTCCAAAGCTTTTTATTCATTTCTTTCGTTATTTCCGAGAAAGTTGGCAAATCCGCTTTCAACACTCGTTGGCTTACGAGTCTTGAACAACGCTCTGGATTTAGAATCATTCTCAATGTCAAGCCAGCTGCTGCCTCGGCCGGAGCAAGCGGGTCGAATGCAAGACCTGTATGACGTTTGAAAGTCTCTCTTGGATTAGCATCAAATCTAAATACACGTGGTGGAATCATCTTCAAAATATGTTCAGGAACAGCCAAAAACTGGGGAGTAAGTGTACCCATCAATACATTAAATGCCTCACGTTGTTTTGAGGCTGGTACTGGCTCATAAACTAATTGACCATCACCACGCAAAGCAAAATTATAATCTGCCCCCCCCAAAACCTTAGAAGCTGCTTCTACTTGGAAACGGTGAAACATATACAATGGAACCAAAACCTCTTCTAAGTTGGCCATTGGAGTCGATTTTGTAATTTTCTTTACTGTAAAATTTTGTAAAGCAATTTTACGTAATTCCATCACTCTTTTCAACTCACTTGTGGCATCTGCACCGTTATCCCATAAGTGTGTGCTGGCACTAACCGAGCCTTCTGGACGTGCATCTTGGTCTGTTAGAAAGCGTAAACCTTTGCGAAGCATATTTTGTACTATTTTCTCCAACTCAACTTTTTCGTTGACAGTTGCTGGAAAATCTTGATAGCCCCAAATGATTGAAGCTTTATCATAATCACCAATTCCCATTGCGTAGGCACGAGAAAGATCAAATTTACCATTAGCATAATCAACCAAAGGATGCGGATAATCCATCACCGAAGAACGACCTGCCGTACTCGAAATATAATTATGGGGTAAACCTAATGTATGTCCAATTTCGTGTGCCGCCAACTGCTTTAGACGGTCGAGCGACATTTGCATAATTTCTTTTACCTTCGAAGTATCAGTTTCATAATTACCCAAAAAGCCTTGAGCAATCAAAAAATCTTGACGAACACGTAACGAACCGAGTGTAACTTTTCCTTTTAAAATCTCTCCCGTACGTGGGTCAATAATACTCGCACCATACGACCATCCCCGAGTGCTGCGATGCACCCATTGAATCAAATTATAGCGAATATCCATTGGGTCAGCATCGGCAGGTAAGAGTTTTACTTGAAAAGCATCTTTATAACCAGCCGCCTCGTAAGCTTGATTCCACCAAGCACCGCCCTCCATCAAGGCCGAACGAATAGGTTCAGGAGCACCTGGATCCATATAATAAATAATTGGCTTAACAGCCTCACTCATCATCGAAGTTGGGTCTTTTTTCTGCAAACGATGTCGAGAAATATATCTTTTTACAATTGGCTCGCTGATTGGAGTTGCATAATCAAAATATTCGATGCCACCATAGCCAATGCGTGGGTCATATTCTCTGGCCTTAAATTCATTTTTTGATAAATCTGGCAATTCTACAAAAGAATGATGCTGATTCATGGTTACGATTGAAGCCGTTGGCACAACATCACGGAGGTATTGGCCTGCATTTTCGCCCGTAAGTGTAATAGTCATTTCAAATTCTGTATTCTTTGGAAAGCTTTTACAATTAGGTAAGTAAACTGTACTTCTTGAAGCATCAAAACGGAAAGTTCCCTGCCTTGTACGAGCAATATCTTGAACAGCACCTACGGCATCTTGCAATAAGAAAGGAGTTAAATCAACCAAAACTTTGCCATTGCTTTCAGCTTTTACATCGAAACCAAAATGAACTGACTTGGCAAAAGACTCTTCAACGGCACGGCGTTCAAGTGGGTCGTTTGAAATGGCACGATAGGCGTAATTTGGCTCAACCATCAATATTTTATTGCCTGTTCGCTGAAACTTTACCACATGTTCTTGCCCTAGACGGCCACGGTCGAGGCCAATATCATTTGAGCCAACTCCTTGAGCTAGTGAAGGATAATAGAGCAATTCAGTATCGAATTTATCAATTTCAAGCCAAATTTTATTTTCTTTGGCATTCCAGTAAAAAGTAAGGAATCCTTCTTTTTTTTCCATTCCAGCCGTGAAGGCTTCGATGCTTTTAAGTTCCTGCGAAAACGCTAACGAACTGATAGCAAAAAAGATTAAGGTTTTGATGAAGTGTTTTTTCATTGATTTTTATGGGTTTAATTTGATAAAATTTAGCTTGTTATAAAATCAACTGGGTTTTATTTAAGCGAATAATTTCGCTATATAAAGGAACAAAGGAATGAATTCCAATCTCATCACGATTTATAGCGATTAGATTCGCTATCTAAAGGAACAAAGGAATGTCAGTTACTATCTCATCACGATTTATAGCGAATAAATTAGCTATCTAAAGGAACAAAGGAATGATTTCTTATTTCACTTTTCGGACTTGAAGTCCGAAATAAGAAAATTACAATTCCTATCTTTCTTATAGTCGGTGATTTTAAACACCGATTTGGTTAAGATATTTAATCTTTATACTTCTTTTCTCCTGCCTTGATTACAGTATTGATGAAGTTTTCTTTTGGAGGAATCGGGCATATAAAACTTTCGTTGTAAGCACAATAAAAATTATGGGCATTATTGAAGTCAATTTCTAATTTATCACCTTTCAAATTGTCTTTCCCAATATTGACAAAACGCCCTCCGCCATAGGTTTCCTTTCCACTCGTTAAATCTCTAAATGGAAATAAAAAATATTCACCTTCATCAAAAACATTTACTGTGAAAGTTTTTCCATCAAGCGAAAAAGTGGCCGTTCCTGCTTTTTTAATTTCGTTTTGCGTGCTGTCTGTCATCAAAATCATTCCTTGTCCTGCACTTTCAGCCTTAAAATCAGCATCAATGATAAAATTTTTATCGGCTTCAAAATATTTTATTCCCGAAAAATTTTTGATAGAGGCGATTGGAGAATCATTTTCACTCATCAAGTTTTTTAAAAATGTATCACGTTGTTTTTTTATGGTATCGAAATAACTTTCTGACCCACTTAATGAATAAAATGTAATTCCGAGAATACCGAGTACAATAATTACTAAAAAAACTTTGTTTTTAAACATATTTATAAGGTTTGTATTTTATTAAATCAAAAGGATATAATCAATTTGCTAAGTTAATAAATTTAGTAAAAAACTGTTCTTTTTTCGACCTTAATTTCCGTTATTAGCATCCTAAAATTTGATAATTATGTTTACAGGAATCGTAGAAGCCACCGCCCAAGTAATAAATATTCATGCCGAAGGAACAAACCTTACTTTTACGTTTAAATCGAGCATTGCCAATGAACTCAAAATTGACCAGAGTGTTTCGCACAATGGCGTTTGTTTGACGGTTGTCAGTTTAGGCGAGTCCACAGTCGGCGGTTCACAGTCAATAATGGGCAGTGAGCAAGATAATCATTCATCATTCGCCATTAATCATTCAACATTATATAAAGTTACTGCTATTGACGAAACACTCCAAAAAACAAACTTAGGCAAATTAAAACTTGGAGACAAAGTAAATTTAGAACGTTGCATGCCCGCCAATGGACGTTTTGATGGACATATCGTACAAGGTCACGTTGACCAAACGGGTGTATGTACGGCCATAGAAGACCAAAATGGAAGTTGGTTGATTTCGTTTGAATACGATGCGACAAACAATAATATTACGGTAGAAAAAGGCTCAATTTGTATCAATGGTGTGAGTCTGACGGTTGTAAACTCAAAAGATAATGGTTTTAGCGTAGCTATTATTCCATATACTTGGGAACATACCAATTTCCATCAGTTAATTATTGGAAGTATAATAAATCTCGAATTTGATATTCTGGGGAAATATATGCAAAAGATTTTGGCAAGGAAGTAAGTCTTTGAGGCACAAAGTAGCAAAGGTACAGAGGAATAAAGATTACAAATACCATTGTCAGGGAGGGCGAGGACAATCGAAAAATCATAAATAATAAAGAGGAAACGTAAACGCTTCCTCTTTTTTGTTATGTACTTAAATATATTGTGACTTTGCACCACTCTTATCTGTCGGCTAGCGGTACAAACGGACGTGAAGTTGCACCAGTGTAAATCTGACGCGGACGACCGATTGGCTCTTTGTTAGCTCTCATTTCTTTCCATTGACCAATCCAACCTGGCAAACGCCCCAGTGCAAACATAACTGTAAACATGTTGGTCGGAATTCCTAAAGCACGGTAAATGATACCTGAGTAGAAATCAACGTTTGGATATAATTTTCTTGAAACGAAATAATCATCGTGTAAAGCTGCTTCTTCTAAGCCTTTTGCGATTTCAAGAACTGGATCGTTTACACCTAATTTTTTTAGAATATCATCGGCTGCTTTTTTGATAATTTTGGCACGTGGGTCGAAGTTTTTATAAACTCTATGTCCAAAGCCCATCAAACGGAAGCCTGAATTTTTATCTTTTGCCTTATTCACAAACTTCATCACATCGCCACCATCAGCTTTTATTTCTTCAAGCATTTCAATTACCTCTTGGTTTGCTCCACCGTGAAGTGGACCCCAAAGGGCCGAAATACCTGCGGAAATTGAAGAGTATAAATTTGCTTTAGAAGAACCAACCAAACGTACTGTCGAAGTTGAGCAGTTTTGTTCATGGTCAGCATGAAGAATCAATAATTTATTTAATGCGGCAGAAACAACTGGGTCAACATGATAGTCTTCTACTGGAAGCGAAAACATCATTTGTAAGAAGTTTGAGCAGTAATCTAATGAATTTTTTGGATAATTAACTGGGTGTCCGAGAGACTTTTTGAAGCACCAAGTAGCCAATGTTGGGAATTTGGCCAACAAACGAATGATGTGCGTCTCAGTACGGTCTGGAGCTTTTTCATCATACGAATCTGGGTAAAAACCACTCATTGCACTTATCAGTGACGACATCACACCCATCGGATGAGCATTCACTGGAAAGCCGTTGAAGATTCTACGCATATCTTCGTTCACAATTGTGTGTGTACGAATATCATACTCAAATTTGTTATATTGCTCAGTTGTTGGCAACTCACCATAGATTAAAAGATAAGCAACCTCCACAAAGTTAGCTTTTTCAGCAAGGTCTTCAATCGAGTAGCCACGATAGTGCAAGATTCCTAATTCGCCATCTAAAAACGTAATAGCACTTTTCGTAGCACCGGTATTTTTATAACCGCTATCAATAGTAATATAGCCTGTTTCATCACGAAGTTTTGCAATGTCAATTGCTTTTTCGCCTTCTGTACCCTCGATGGTAGGAAATTGGTAAGATTTACCGTCAAGTATTATTTCTGCTGTACCAGCCATAAGAAACATTAATGATTATGCGGGTTGACACTCAGCGGGTTGACGCTCAGCGGAATTCCGCCTGATTGTTTTGTTGAAATTTGTTGATGAATTATTTTGTTAATCCGAAGACAATATTAATAAAAAAACTGCAAAAACCATCAGTAACAAAAAAATATTTGTTATAACAACAATAATTTAATATACGGTATTATGTTTATAATATTATTTTGCAATTGTGGATACTTTTATAACCGATACTGTTTATTTTTGACAAAAAAAGTTTGCTCAACATATATAGAAAAACATAATTTTTGTTTTTTATCGAGAGAAAAAATCTTGTGTGACGTTGATAAAGCTCTTCAGAAACAACTTACTTGACTGATTGCTCAATCTTGCCAATTAAGTGGTCTTTTGGCGGTGCGATAAGGGCTTTCTTTACACACAGCACATTCGGTATCAAATGGATAAGTGATTAGGCCAATGCTGTATGGCGGCAAACTCAAATTATTTCTCTGAATAAAAACTGCTTTCTGAGTAACAGCCGATACCTGAAAATAGCCCAACATTGGTTTGGTAGCATCTGTTAGATTTTTGATATTGCCCTTAATCATTGCAGGGACAGTATCAAAAATTCCTCCCGAATTATTGGCTTGTGCTTTTACATTTGACCAAAATAAGTAAGCTTCTTTACTCAAACTCATCTGTTCTACAAGCATATAAAAAGGCGTGGTATCATCATACGGAATCTGACCAATGTTTTGTTTGGCAAGGGTACGTCCATTGACAAGTTTATCAGACGCAACATTTACACAACCCAAGCATTGGGTAATATTCCAGCAATTTTCACAACATTTCCGTAAAAAACGAACTGGTGGGTCGGTGCGTGGCACGGTATAAATTTCGCAAAACCCCGCTTTTTGGTAGCTTTTCCAAGTCCAACGATAATAATCACCTTCGGTAGCAGGATCTTTTACATCAACAAAAACATTAAACATGCCTCGATATTGTGGACGTAGTGTCGTAGTGAGTTTGAATTCGGTAAATACTTTATCAATAACGGGCGAAGCTCTCATTGGCTCAGAATTACTGGCAAATTCTACGCCATCGCTTGTTCGGACATGAAGCGTGTAGGCATTGCCCACTTGTCCACGAAAACCATCGGGTGTACTGAATTGTCCACGATTCAAATCGGTTAAGTCTGTTCGCACGCCTTTGGCATCAGTTATCCAAACTTTTGCGGCATTTACGTATTTATCAAAAACACTTTCTTTGCTGTTATAGCCTGCCGTAAAACTTAATCCAAAATAGTGAGGCCCAGGTTGGTCAGTCAAAGTACCTTCAAAAACAATTGAGGGGGTACCACCAACTAGTTTTGGGTCAAACTCATCGACACAGGCAATGAGAATAAAAAGTAATGTGGAAGCCAGTAATAAAGAGAATTTTTTCATTGATGAGAAATTAAACATGCTCATTAAAACTTAAAGTTATATGAAATTGATGGAATCATTGAACCTAAAATTGATAATTTATAAATATCAACTTTGTTATAATATTGTGCATATCGGGACTTAGTTCGGAAAAATACCGAGTAAGCGTTGCGAGTATTGAGGGCATTATAAACCGAAAAATTCCAACTGCCTTTAAATCTCTTAGATTTGTAAGGGTCAGCATCAATATTCATTGCCAAATCAAGGCGTACATAGTTCGGAATATTTGCTTGATTACGGTTGGCATAATATGGAACTACCAAACCACCAACATAAAATTTGGCAACAGGATAAGTAATCGGCCGACCTGTACTGAAGGTAAAGTTAGTAGAAAACGAAATCCGCTTAGCTGCTTGATAACTTGCAATGAGGTTGAAAATGTGCGGTTTATTATAGTTTGGCGAAAAATACTCACCATTATTGATGGTTTCCTCCTCAAATTTGCTTTTTACCAAAAACTGCGTTTGCGAATAAGTATAGCTCATCCAACCTGTAAGCAAGCCAATATTTTTCTTTACATAAAGCTCAGCACCGTAAGCACGGCCTATTCCTTGCAGAATCGAGGCTTCAGGAAATTTATCAAGCAACAGGTTTGAGCCATCTTTATAGTCGGGTACGTTGGTGAGTTTCTTGTAAAAAAACTCAATCGAAGCCTCGACTTTATTATCATTTAGGTTTTGAAAATATCCAAGAGAAATTTGGTCTGCAATTTGGGGTTTTACATAGTTATCAGCCGATTTCCAACGGGCAGTAGGTAAAGCTGCCGTAGTATTTGAAATCAACTGAATGTACTGAATCATTCGATTTAGACTAAATTTAATAGAAGCATTATCGTTCAGTGAATATTTGGCCGAAAAACGTGGCTCAATTCCACCATATCTCTTCATGACTGAACCTTTGGAATAAAGCGTAGAGTCGGTCAGTGTTTCAATACTTTTAGGCAATCCATCACTATAATTATAAGTATAGCCCGTTCCACGATTCATAAAAAATGAGTATCGAACGCCCACCAAAACCGAAAATTTCTTATTTAAATCATATTCATCATTGATGTAAATGGCTGATTCTAAAGCACTTTCATTACGAAGTGTCAAAGGATTTATCTGCGAATTAGCATTATCTGGACTTAATTTTCCTGGCTGAATCTGATAGTCAATTGTGCTTAGGCCAAAATCAATTTTTTGTTTTTCGGTCGGTAAATAATTAAAATCTGCTTTTAGGTTTTTATAAACTATATTTGATTCCAAGCGAAACGCCAAAACTGAATCAGGATTTATTATATTAGCATCGTAACGGCTGTAAACACCTACAATTTTGGAAGTAAGTTTAGAGCCAAAAGAATGTACCCACGAAAGCGTGCCATTGGTGGTTCGCCAATTGAAAAGCGATGAAGAAGCATTGACTTCGAGATTGGCGAGCGAATCGCCTGCTACTTTAAATTTATCAAAACCTGTGAAGCCAGTCAAAGCAATTTTGTCTTTTTTTGTGGGACGAAACTCTACTTTTGTAGTAATATCATAAAAATCAGCCTTTGTATTTTTAATATTTTGTTGCGGAAGTAGCTTAAATAAATAGCCAACATAAGAAAAACGACTGGCTATAAAGAATGACATCTTGTCTTTAATAATCGGAGCTTCAAGCATCAAACGACTACTTACAAGCCCAATGCCACCTTGTCCTGAAAACGTCTGAGCATTGGCATCTCTTAGATTTATATTCAAAACTGAAGCTGTACGACCGCCGTACTGTGCAGGAATACCGCCTCGATAAAAATTAATATCACGCAAAGCATCGGGATTAAACACCGAAAAGAAACCCATCAAATGAGAAGCATTAAATACAGGAGCGTTATCCATCAAAATTAGATTTTGGTCGATATTTCCCCCGCGTACATTGAATCCCGAAGCCCCCTCTCCTACGCTTGCTACCCCTGGCAACGAAAACAAACTTTTGATAATATCAAGCTCGCCGAGTAGCGTAGGGAGTTTCTTCATATTCCTGATACTCAGATTAGTAACCCCAGTTTCGAGCCGCTTGACATTCTGTGCAGCACTATTGACCGAAACCACAACTTCGTCTAAATCATTGGCTTTTTCGTCCATGATTATATCAACCATCAAGTTATTATCTATATCTATTCGCTGATGTTTCGTAAAAAAACCTTGATAGCTTACCGTAATATTAAATGTACCTTTCGGCACTAAAACTTGGTAGCGGCCGAGTGTATCAGAAAGAGTACCATAGCCCGTTTCATCAACATATATAGCGGCTCTTGGTAGTGGTTTTTCATTATAACTTTGTCTGATTACTCCAGAAAGCGTAAATTTTCGTTGTGCATAAGCAGTTGACAATGATAAATTTAAAAAAAACAAAAGAAAACAAATACTCTCAAATATAGTTTTTTTCATAAAAATTGATTGATGTTGTTTTTGGTGAATAATTAAAAATTTTCACTCATTCAAAACGGGTGGTATTCCACATCATAACATTCAGCGGAACGTCATTCGATCAATAGATTTACTCAAATCTCAAGTGCTTCACCGATTCGCCAGAGTTTGCCAATTCGTTCAACGAATCAATTCCGATTTGTAAGTGTTTTTCTACAAAATTCCCAGTTACTTTCTTGTCACTTTCTTCGGTCTTCACTCCATCAGGAATCATCGGATTGTCTGATACTAACAATAATGCTCCGTGCGGAATAGCATTCACAAAACCAACTATAAAAATAGTAGCCGTTTCCATATCAATAGCCATTGCACGAATTTCACGCAAATAATCTTTAAAAACCTCGTCATGTTCCCATACCCGGCGATTAGTAGTATAAACCGTTCCAGTTTGATAATCTAACTCGTGTTTTTTAATCATTGAGCTAACTGCTCTTTGCAAGCGGAAGGAGGGCAATGCTGGAATTTCGGGACGAGCATAATCATTGCTTGTTCCTTCGCCTCTGATGGCCGCAATCGGAAGTATCAAATCACCAAGTTTGGTTGATTTCTTCAATCCGCCAACTTTACCTAAAAAAAGAACTGCTTTTGGCATCACAGCTGTTA
>CAMAQF010000058.1 GCA_945860265.1 Emticicia agri
ATTTTTAATAGAAAGGTTATTTTTTAGAGCAATATCAACCGCTGATTGTAGCGTAATTGGTGTTTGTGCATTGGCCGATTGTATCCACAGTATTAAAAGACACACAAGCAGCCCATATTTCATTGATATTTTCATGATTTATTGTTTAATCTTAAAACTTATAATTGTATCCGACTCTTATAACTTGGGTTTCGTAGTAGTCACGGCTGGTGTATGTAAATCCTTGTCCAAAAATTTCCTTTTTCGTAATCATCGTATTTAGTAAATCGGTGGCATTGATGTAAAACTCACCTTTATCATTATTTATGGTACGTTTTAGACCAGCATCCAACGAAAAACGACTCTTGATTTTTCCTTGCGGAATGATATCAGGAGCTAAATAAATTACTGAAAACTGGAGGTCGGTTTTATGAGAAAAGTGCAGCGTATTATTAAACTTTATACTTCCCGAAATAATCTCTTGTTTAACCGCCGAGAATGTATTTTCGACTGGATATTTATTCTTTACCGTAAAAGCATCAATCTGATTATGATACGCATTTAAGTTGAGGTTGAATGAATACCGTTTTGAAGTTTCTTGAGCCAGAACCATTTCAATTCCCGAATTATAGCTTTTATCAACATTTTGGAAAATAGCATAAATCAAGGGACTATTATTGATGGTACTCGAAATTCTGGTAATCGTGCCATTAACAATTCGGTGATAAAGAGCCGAATACAAGTATCCTTTGTTCCAAGTAGTTTTATAGCCAAGTTCAACCGAGTTCGTAAATTGCGGCTTGAGAGCGGGGTTGCCGACCTTGATGATTTCGGCGTCGTCATATTTCGGGAAAATACGAATATCTACTTCATTTGGGCGGTCAACTCGACGATTGAAAAAGAGCGAAACCTTATTTTGGTCATTGATTTTATAAGCCAATCGTACGTTCGGGAAAGGTTGCGTATAATTATAACCATCACTTTTGTAAGTAGGATGATTTGGATTTACTTCATAGCGAAGTTTTACATATTCAACCCGAAGTCCGACCTCAGCTTCTATTTTTTTACTCTCAAAAACGTAGTTTTCATACAAAGCAGGAATCGTTTCTTTATAAGTAGCCCAACCTCCCGCATTGACATCCAAAGGTGAATTTAAGCCTGGAAAAAACTGCATATTAGTCGGAATTCCACGCTGTCGAAGTTTAAAACCACTTTCCAAACGGCCATAACGTAGCGGCTTGATATAATCAATATTAAAATCGGCTACTTGTTCGTCAGAAAGAAGTTTAAAAGCGTCTTTTCCAGAAAAAGTAGGCATTATATTATCGAAAAAATATTTTTCATCTTCTCTGTGGAAAGTGTAGTTAAAGCCAAGATTAAGCAAATGCCCCGCTTCTTTAAACTTATGCTGAAAAGCGGCAGTTGCCATGACGGTGGTTTTTAATTCATCCTCCAAAAACTGCCAAAGACGTAGTCGTTCTGATAAATTACCATTAAAAAAAGGCTCATCACCTTGGTCAATGATTTTTTCAATGCCGAACAATCCCGAAACTGTAAGTGTGTTTTGTTCATCAAAATTCAAGTCGATACCTGCTTTTGTGGTCACAAAATGCGTGTTTCGATTACGCTTTGTTTGCTGTTGAATCGTGCTTCCGTTATCGTATTGGCGATTAACAAACTCGTTTTTGTTGAGGGTTTCGGTATAGAGATAATCACCAAATAAAAACGCATTGATTTTATTTTTTCGATAATTCAGCGATAAGCTTGGATTAACTTTTGGTGTGCGTTTGTACTGTGGTCTGATACTGGGCAAATTTCCCAGACGCTCCCACAATGCTCCCAATCCAGCTCCTAAGCCTAGCTTGCCCGTAAAGCCTTCCTGTTTGGTTTTTTTATAGATAATATTGATAATACCAGCATTACCGTTGGCATCATATTTTGCCGATGGATTATTGATAATCTCTATTTTTTCGATGGCCGAAGCAGGAATATTATCCAAACCCGATTGATTACCGAAGCCCGTCAAAGCCGTTTGTTTGCCATCAATCAATACGGCTACTTTATCATTTCCACGTAGCATTACTTTCCCATCTTGTACCGTCACGCTCGGCAGATTTTGCATCACTTGTAATGCCGAACCTCCGCTTTGGCTGATATTATCGCTGACCGAAAAGACTTTTTTATCTAACTTTTCGCTTACTGCATCTTGCTTCGCAATCACTTGCACTTCTTTCAAAACTCTTGTATTTTCGGTTAATTCGATGACTTTGAGGTCTAAGTAAGGCGATAAATTTCCTACAAAAAGACTTTGATTGAGCGTAGTATAACCCACAAACGAAAACGTAAGAACATAATTACCAGATTTGATTCCCGTAAGCGTAAAACGCCCTTCTTCATTGCTGATTCCTCCCGTAATAAATGCTCCATCTTTTTCGGTTTTTACAATAATATTTACAAACGGTAAGTTGGCTTTTGTGATTTTATCTTTGATAATACCCGATACCGAAACGCTCGATTGAGCCGTTGCTTCTTGCTGTAAAAACAACATTATACCAAGTAAAATAAAAATTCTGTTTTTCATAGCGTTTTAGATTTATGCTGGTGTTTCTAAATTTGCACTTCCCTCAAAAACCATATATAAGATTGGTAGCACAAAGAGTGTCAAGAAGGTGGCTACGAGTAAGCCTCCAATCACGACCGTTGCGAGTGGGCGTTGTACTTCAGCTCCAGCACCGTTGCTCAAAGCCATTGGCAAAAAGCCAAGAGATGCCACAAAAGCTGTCATCAAGACTGGGCGTAAACGTAGGTTCGTACCTTTTATTACTACTTTCCGCAGGTCGTGTTCACCATCATGCTTTATTCTATTAAACTCAGCAATCAATACTATACCGTTTAAAACCGCCACGCCAAATAATGCAATAAAACCAACGCCCGCACTGATGCTGAAAGGTAGCCCACACATAGCCAAAAAGAAAATTCCGCCAATAGCAGATAATGGAATGGCTGAATAAATCAACAAACCATGTTTGATGGAATTGAAAGCAAAAAATAATAGCAAAAATATCAGAATCAATGAAAGTGGAACGGCAATCATTAGTCTTTGCTTGGCCGCATTTAGGTTTTCAAAAGCTCCGCCATAGGTTACATAATAGCCTGTTGGAAATTTGATTTTTTTATCAATTTTGACTTGTAATTCGTTTACAATAGTTTGCACGTCACGTCCTCTTACATTAAAGCCTACAATAATTCTACGTTTGGCATCTTCTCTCTGGATTTGATTTGGGCCATCTTTTATAGCTACATCAGCCAATTGCGACAATGGAATTTGCGTGCCGTTTGGCGTTGGAATGAGTAAATTCTGAATATCTTGAACGTCTTTTTTCTGTTCGCCAGCCAATCTTACGACCAAATCAAAGCGTTTTTCACCTTCAAAAACCATTCCTGTACTTTGCCCTGCCAGAGCAGTATTTACAATTCGGTTAATGTCCGAAATCGTTAGGTTAAATTGGGCAATGATGTCTCTCTTGTATGCAATAATTACCTGCGGCATACCCGAAACACTTTCTACGTATAGGTTTTTTGCACCCTCTACTGTATTAACGATTTCGCCCAAATTTTGGGCATATTTAGTAAGAGTATCTAAATCTTCACCGAAAATTTTACAAACAACATCTTGTCTTGCACCAGTCATCAATTCATTAAAACGCATCTGAACAGGATATTGAAAACCAACCGTTACGCCTGGGACTTCTTCGACTGCTTTGGTCATTTTTTCGGCTAATTCATTAAAAGTTTTTGCGGAAGTCCATTCGCTTTTATCTTTTAAAATTACCATCATATCGCTTGCTTCCATTGGCATAGGGTCTGTTGGAACTTCTCCACTTCCTATTTTCGTCACTACCTTTTCTACTTCAGGAAATCTTGACTTTAAGATATGAGCTGTTTTCTGTGTATTTTCTATTGTTGTTTTTAAGCTGCTTCCAGTCAAAACTCTTGTATCGACTGCAAAATCTCCTTCTTCAAGGGCAGGAATAAATTCACCACCGAGAGTTGTCAGTAAAAAAACAGCAATCGCAAAAAGCCCGATGGTTGCTCCTAAAACTATTTTCGGAAAACCTACAATTTTAATCAAAGCTGATTTATAAACGTTTTCAACTTTCGCCATCAATCTATCCGAAATATTGGGTGAGTGTTTGGTTTTTTTGCTCAAAAACACCGCACTCATCATCGGAATATAAGTAAGCGATAAAATAAATGCTCCTAACAAGGCAAAAGCCACCGTTTGAGCCATTGGTTTAAACATTTTGCCCTCAATTCCTTGCAAAGTAAAGATTGGCAAATAAACTACCAAGATAATGACTTGTCCAAAAACGGCACTATTCATCATTTTACCGGCTGATTTATGAGTAATTTCGTCCATTTCGGCTTGTGAATACTTGGCATTCCCGAGAGCGTGTTTGCCTGCCAGCACGTGCATGACTGCTTCAACAATAATCACAGCCCCATCGACAATCAAGCCAAAATCTAATGCTCCGAGGCTCATTAAATTTCCGCTTACGCCAAATAAATTCATCATGATTATAGCAAAAAGCATTGCCAAAGGAATCACTGAAGCAACCAATATACCTGCACGGAAATTTCCTAGAAAAAGAACTAATACGAAAATGACAATCAATGCACCTTCCATCAAATTCTTTTCAACGGTTCCAATAGCGTTATTGACCATTTTTGTTCGGTCAAGAAACGGCTCGATGATTACACCTTCGGGCAAAGTTTTCTGAATTTGAGCGACCCGAGCTTTTACGTTTTTAATAACTTCACTGCTGTTTGCTCCTTTGAGCATCATCACGACTGCCCCCGAAACTTCACCTCTATCATTGAAAGTCATTGCTCCATAGCGGGTGGCGTGACCGATTTTTATTTCTGCAACATCGCGTATAAATAGGGGAGTGCCGCCATGAAGACTTTTGATAGCAATATTTTTGATGTCTTCGATGTTTTCAATCAAACCTTCGCTTCTGATAAACAATGCTGTTGAACCTTTTTCGATATAAGCCCCGCCAGTATTTTGGTTATTACTTTCTAGAGCCTTGAAAACATCACTTATCGTAATTCCACTCGATTGGAGTTTTCGAGGGTCAATTTCGATCGAATATTGTTTGAGTTTTCCACCAAAACTACTTACCTCAGCTACGCCTTTTACACCCAAAAGTTGCCGACGAACTATCCAATCTTGAATCGTTCTGAGTTCGGTTTCATCAAATTTTGATTCATAACCATCTTTCGGACGAACTACGTATTGATAAATTTCGCCTAAACCCGTAGAAACAGGCCCAAGTTCGGGAACACCAATACCAGCTGGAATTTGTGTTTGTACTTTTTGAAGGCGTTCGGTTACTTGCTGCCTTGCCCAATAAATATCAGTCGCATCATCGAAAACAATAGTTACTAGCGAAAGGCCGAAACGAGAAAAACTTCTGATTTCTTGAAGACCAGAGATATTATTATTAGCTTGTTCGATAGGAAAGGTAACGAGCCGCTCTATATCTGTTGCCCCAAACGAAGGGGCAATCGTGATAACCTGTACCTGATTATTGGTAATATCAGGCACGGCATCAATCGGCAATTTGGTAACTTCGTAGCTACCATAGCCAATGAGGGCAATCGTGAATAGACCAACGATGAGTTTGTTTTTAATAGCAAACTCAATGATTGAATTTAGCATGATTTATAGATTAATGATTCATTTCCGTAGCTTGTAAGGCACAAACTACTATGATTAATTTAATAGTAAAGCAATTAGAAATCTAAGGGAATTTCCAAATAGATAATCTTTTAAAATCAGCTGATTAGAATCTAGGCGGTTGCCAAATAGTAGAAAGATAAGCCGAAAAAATATTGACAGAAGATGAAAATAAGATTTTTTTCTTCTCAATAACGATAGTTTTAATTTGAGAAAGTTGGATTGTATGAAAAATACTTATCGGAAAAACAAAAGACCAACATTGGTCATGCGATTTGAAAGGAAGTTTATTATCGGTTGCAGCATCGCCATCGTCTTTATGCTCGGCAGCATAATGATGGTGTAAAAACTCGCCAAACGACATTGACGGTTCTTTTTGTTGATGCTCTACGAAGTGTGAAAATAGCAAAGGAAACTTTAACAATTGACTAGCTTCAGTTGCCGAAAATAGATAAACCAATATCAATATTTTTGAAATAGATGATTTCACATTGTAAAGTTAGCATTTTTACTGAATAAAGTATAAGATTGAAGCTATTTTGGTCTAATTTATAATTAGGTTAAATCAATATTTAATCGGTTTTAGTTTTATTGTCTTTTACGACCAAGAAAAAATCATTGTCGAGTTCGAGATAACCGTATTCGTAAATGAAATAATAAGTTGAGCCTTTTTGAGTCGTGCGTAAGTTTGTGATGAGGTTAAAGTCAAATCCTCGGTCGAGCAGTGTGTTGCGAGTAGTTTTGCTTTTATTATCATGGCAAATGTCTTCTAAAATCTTACGATTTCGGCGGAGGGCATTATTTATATTTCTGACGTGATTATTTGCATCCGCGTTTACTTTATTATTATACGAATTACGGCACAAGTCTGAACAAAACTTTTTGTCTGACCGTCCGATGATGGCCTCTCCGCATTCTAAGCAAGTTTTTTGTGGCATGGTGCTAAATTAATGAATAATGTAAAATGAAATTATTATGTACATTGTTTATAAACTGTCAGTTTAATCCATTAGAGATTTGTAATTATAAAATTTCACTAATCAATTTCATGCTGTAGATATAGCACCAAGAATATTTCATTCCTAAGGCAGTAAAAAAAACAGAATTCACAATCATATCCTGCCACCGTTATTAAATTCTTACTAGATAATTTTCTACGCCTATTACACATCAAATATACAAAAATCTATATTCGTTTACAAACGCTTACAAATGTTTTTATTCATATATAAATGACTATCAACCGAATAGCGTGTGAGAGATGCTGCAACTTTGCATTGTCAATCGGAAATAGAGCGTGATTGGCTAATTTATTTTAACAATCATTTTTAAACGTACAAAAACAATGAACACAGTAAAATTAATCGGAAACGTAGGTAATGAAGTAAATTTTTTAACTTTTGATAATGGCAAAAAAGCATCTTTTAGCTTGGCCACTAACGAAACTTACATTGATAAAAAAAATGAAGAAGTAAAAAATACTACATGGCACAATATAGTTGCTTGGGGCAAAGTAGCTGAGGTTTGTGCCGATTTGGTAACTAAGGGCAAATTAGTAAGTATTGAAGGCAAACTCAATTACAGAAACTACGTAAACAAAGATAATAAAACAGTTTATGTAACTGAAATTATTGCTTATAAAGTTACTGAAGTAGAAGCTAAGCAACAATTGTAAAATTCTTCTGCTAATTACCACAATTTTGTAGGAACGTCCAATTTGGACGTTCCTAACAGACGGGTGTAAAAAATAAGTCGTCTCGATTACTCAAGACGACTTTCTTGTTTTTTGGAGTATTGATTGTTTAATTCATTTGTAAGATTTTAATCTCTGTACGACGGTTTTGAGCGTGTTGCTCTTCTGTACATTCTACGCCATTAACGCAACTATTTACTGGCATTGTTTCACCATAACCTGTAAAATCTATTCGGCTGCGGCTTATGCCACGTTTGAATAAGTAGCCTGCTGAGGCTTTGGCTCGTCCTTCAGATATTTTTTGGTTGAAATCTGACTCGGAACGGCTATCAGTATGGGCTCTTAATTCGATTCGCATTTTCGGATACTTACGCAATATAGTCACCAATTTGTCTAACTCTGAACGAGCATCTGAACGGAGATTACATTTACCATAATCAAAGTAAACATTATCAACCTTAACGATGTCGCCCGTACCAAACATATAAACATCGGCAGTTATACCACCTTTTTTACAAATCAATTTACCTACACGCTTGCCTTTTGAGCCAAGGTTATCTTTTGAACCTTCAACCGTATAATCACAACCTTCCACAACTACAAATTCGTAGTTACCAGTTGCATCGGTAAAAGTGGTTTTTATTGTATTATCACATTCGCTACGAAGTGTTACAAGTGCACCATCAACGACTTGTTTAGTACCTTGGGTCATTACACGACCACGAATTGTACAAGTATTGCCTGACAAAACAGTACTATTAGTACTTGTTTGTTCGCCTTGTTTGGTGTCTATTACACCCGTGCTACTTTGTTTGCCTTGTGTAGTGGTTTCACCAGTGTAGCCATTTTGTGAATTTGGCGTATTTGTTACATTTGCTCCACTGTTTTGATCTAGTGCGGTTGAATCAACAGCTGGTTTCGGACGACTCATCGGGATTTCTAAGCGTGAGGCTTCATTATCGCAATCTTTTGTCGAGAAACTCATAGTTTTGGCAACATAGCCATCACGCGTAGCACTAAAAGCAAACTCAACATCTTGTTCAAGTCCTTCGAGTTTTAAGCTACCATCGGCATCACTAATGATTTCTATTGAATGACCGTCCTTATCCTTATAAAAAATTGTAGCATTATCAAGCGGCATTTTTGTTTCGGCATCATATATGGCAACGATTAGGTCACAACCCTCTGTGAGTTCGCACTCCCTATCGAACTTGTAGATGTCGTCATCGGTACCACCACGTTTGCGATTTGAACTAAAGTAACCTTCCTTACGAAGGGCATCGGTTACGATACCGAAGTCATCTTTGCTTGAATTTACGGGGGCTCCAAGATTGATTACTCGATCTTTTGAAGTTGTTCCGTCCATTTGGACAAAGAAAATGTCTAAATCTCCTAAACCTGCGTGACCATCGGATGAAAAGTATAAATTACCTTTTTTGTCAGCAAAAGGAAACATTTCATTACCTTTTGAATTAACGGTTTTACCTAAGTTAACAGGGGCAGACCAGTTACTGCCGTCATAGCTAGATACATAAATGTCAGTTCCTCCAAAACCGCCAGGCATATCAGAAGCGAAGAATAGTAATTTTTCATCAGGCGACAGGGCAGGATGTCCTGTTGAATATTCATCACTATTAAATGGTAATTCTTTGATATTTTTCCAACCATCTTTGTTGGCATCACCCATATATAGTTTCAATTTATTGATACCATCAGAGCTACGTTTTGCTTTACCATTATTAAAGTTATTTCTTGTGAAAATCACTTTTGAAGCATCTGTGAAGAATACCGCTGGACCTTCGTGGTATTTTGAGTTGATTGAACCACTAAAACGCTCTGATTCTGTAACTGGACGATCGCCGTATCCTAAACCAGCCATGACGTTCATGCCACCGTAAGTTCCGATTGTACGGCTATCATTTGCAGTAGGAGCAGTGTATTCGTCAGCACCAACAACGCTACCTCGACTACTTCTTTTGCGAGAAGCTTTGATGTCGCTTGGGCCTGTTCCCAAGCCAGCGGCCTGTCCGCCAATGGCCGAAACATCATCTAAAAAGAATAAGTCAAGAAAGGGTGTGTCGTTCCAGCCGAATACTCGACGTACTCCGACACTATTATGTCGGTTTGAGACGAATACCAATCCATTTTTGTAATAAGCTGGTGAGAAATCAGCTGAGTTGGTATTAATTGAAAGGTAGTCAACTTTATAGCAGTTGGCGTTTTTAGTAAGCACGCTTAAATCATTATAGAGTTTCGAGAAACCTTTTCCACGAGGGTCATCTTCGACTTTACGAGTATATTTGTCGTACATTTCTTGTGCTTCGCGGTATTTACCATTACTAGCAAGTACTTGAGCATATTTGAGAGATACAGCGATATCTTCGCCTGATAAATCGCCTGCTGTGCTGATGACTTCAGCATAAACACGCTCGGCGTTTTGAGAATCTTTGACTTTGCAATAGCTATTGCCGAGTTTTATTTTAGTGGCGAGCTTTTGTTGTTCAGTAAGACCTTTTTTCTTTAAAGCTGCCTCAAAGGCATCAATGGCTTTAAGATAGGACAAACTTTCGTAGTGATGCTCACCAATCTTTAATAAGGCGTCTTGAGCCTTTACGCTAACGCTGAGCAAAAATGCTACAACCAACGTGCCAATTATTTTTTTCCTGACTATCATTTTGTTAGAATTTAAAATTCACTTATGAATTTATAAATTTAGTATTCGTATTGGGGACTTGATATGTGTGCTTAAACTCAGAAAATTAGTACCAAAAAACCTTTTTCAAAAATAAAGTTTTATCCTTTTGAATAAACACTTATTGATTCTATTTAAACTTACTACCAACGCATTCTATAGCAAATAGAATATGTAATAAAAATCTTAGAAATAGCGTGGAGTAAGAATTTTGTCCTTACCGAAGCCAAATTCATAACGAAGTAAAATTTCGTGTGTAGGAATACCAAAGAAACGACTCACACCACTTTTTGATTCATCATTTAGCTTATTTGTTGTAAAATCATAAGCATATCCAAGTTTGAATTGCGGCGTAAGCTGAAGCTCCATCATACCGATGGCTGCATCGAACAAGCTCTTGCTGTCTTGCCCCATCGTTTGAAATTGTGAGATACGACCTGAAACACCAAACGAAATTTTGTCTTTAATCCAGAAGTTAACATTTCCATCGATGCCAAGTGGAGCTCCTTGTGTATATCGAGCCATCGTAGATGGTTTGATTTTGAAAGAGCCTTTTCCTATAACAAAACCCATCATGGCAAAATAGTGGCGTTGAGTTTTTCCAGCTGTGCTTTTTCCATCAGTTGGGGTAAACTTTGAAATAGCATTTTGCATGATTTGAGGACAAGAAACACCAATGTATCCTTTATCATTGCTCAAATAGATGCCACCGCCTACATTTGGGAGGGTATTGTTTTGGTCGCTAGCTCCAGAGAATACTGGGTCTCCAGGGTTTGATAAATTTTGAGCTTTTGATAGTTCCCAACTAATATTGGTTGCTCCGCCTTGCACGCCGAAGGATAGGGTTGAACGAGGGCCAACTTTAATTCGATAAGCATAGGTTACATAACCTCCAATGCTTTTTAGAAGACCAACTTGATCTGCAGTTACTTGAAGACCTAAGCCCATTTTTTCATTTTTGATAGGTGAATCAATAGAAAACGTGAAAGTTTTGGGAGCTCCTTCAACGCCAACCCATTGATAACGACCAAGAGTTGTAAGGCTCAATACATCACGGCTACCAGCATAAGCGGGGTTAATGGCTAGGATATTGAACATATACTGGGAAAACATCGCTTCTTGTTGAGCGAAGGTTTGGTAGCTTACTGATAATGCCCCGATGAGCAAAACTGCGGCTAACTTGTTTTTTAAGTTTGTAAATTTTTTCATTTTTTTACCAAATTAAATAGTAAAGATAAGGTGCTTTTAAAGGTTCATTCAATTTTCAATGTATCTGTTATGTATTTTTAAACTCATTAGCAAAACGATGTCACATTAATGTTTTGAAATGCCAGTATTTTTTATTGAGAGTCTAAACATCTCTTTGTACTTGAATATCAAATAGTTATACTATCATAATGGTTTACCATTTGTTATTTTAGTATTTTTTTAAATAACTTTCTTAAAGTTTTTCTTTTTCATAAATATCTTTCAGGAAGTTTGTTTTTGCCTATTTGCTTTTATCCAACAATGGTTATAAAGTTGATTTGTGGTTTATTATACCAGGAGCCTATTGCTTTGACATGGATGAAGTATGTACCATCTGGTACACTAACTCCTTTGCCTTCGAGAATTATACCATTGTTTGCTTCGCTCTTCCAACAAGATACTTTATCAAAGTCAGAGTTTTGGTAAACCAATTGACCCCATCTGTCATAGTAAAAGATTTCGGCATTATTATCAGTATCATTAATACCCTTGATGACAAACAAGTCAATTTTGACGTCAACATTAGGCGAGAACGCCTGAGGAATTTTGGCCCTATTTGTTGCATCGGTAATTGCTGACTGACCTTTGATTGTGATAAGTGTTTGCTGGTTGTTGTTACCAGGGTTGTTATCAGCAGCTGGGTCAGGGTTTATACCTGATTGTGAAACATCTTTCACTGTTTTTGAACCACCTTTAGCTGTAACTTTGATACTTTTTGAGTAGGTTGCATCTCCTTTTTTCGCACTCAATAGTCTGAGTTTGAAAATAAGTGTATCAGTTGCAACGGCTGTTAATGAACTATTATCAGCAATTATCATAGTTGTTTTGGCTCTACCATTGAAGGTTGAATCTATTTTCAACTTGCTATTTTTACCTAATACTGTTTTACCTACTACTACGAATTCAGCACTGTCGGTAAATACTTTGTTCAAACTATCGCTCAACTGGATATTTGTGAGTTTGCTTGTACCATAATTTTTTACAACCAATTTATAAATTAGGTTATTGCTACCATCTGCATGCTTCGCTGTATCAAGTTTGGTCGCTTTTGCAATAGCGAGTGTTGTGCTGAACGAAGGTATAAGAAGGATCTTATCTCCAAATTTCACCGTTGTACTCATCATGCAATTATCTTTTGGTGTATTATTCGTATTTGGGTCAGGGTCGCTACCGTTAGTTGACAAGTCATCTACTGATTTGTTGTTTAAGTATTTACCGATTACCAATGTTTGGTTTTCAAAGTTTGATTTACTTGACAATCTTGTCAAAGGAGTGAACAATATCACGTTTCTTTCAGTATTGACAGGTAATGTACTTAGTGAATCACCCAATAAATTGATTAGATTTCCACGACCTGTATAGCTACTGGTGGCTGTTAGACCATCAACGACTGTTTCATTTACCGAATCAATCTTAACGTTATCACCGAATATTTCACCCAGGTTGTCTTCAACTTGTACACCTGTAAATGCCACCATACTGTAGTTTTTAACTTTGAAACTAAACTTAACATCGTAAGTGTTGGTTTTACCCTTACTAATAATTGAGTCTTTATCTTTTTCGCTTGATTTTGTAAGTTGAACAAAGTTCGTTTTAGGACTTGAACTACCTACTCTATTAATGTATTTTAAGGTAATAGTATTATCAGCCACCATTGAATTTTCAGAAGCATAAAGTTCTAATTTCACTCCTTGCACCCCAGTTTCACCAGTATTTTGTAAATCCTTATTGTTTACAACAATCCAAACATAATCAGTAATTGAAACATATTTTGGTTTAAAACCTGTATCAATTGGGCTTTTAGCTACAAGCTCAAAAACACTAGTTAGCATCAAAAAAATTGCTGTTGCGAATGTTTTAAAAAATGAGTTTCTAGAACTAATCATCGTCCCTGCTATTTGTTTTTTTTTGTGAAAATAGAATGGATGACACTATTGTATAAACTTTTCATCAAATTGATTACTTAAATGTGATTCCTTGAACCTTGAATTACTTTTGGTATAAAATCAGTTATGGATTTGATATTATTTTTACTTAACTATTGGGGGAACTTCTCGGCAAAGTACTTCTGCAAACTACTCTCAGCGAATAGTTTATCATTTGTACGTATATAAATACACTTCTGAGATTGAGGTATATCTATGTCCCTATGGCTGTTTTTCTTTCTACAAAATAGTTTAATAACACTGAATTTTTTTTGCATAAACTATAATTGGTGTCATTGACTGAATAAAATTATTGTGAATACCCCTTTTTTGGCATTGGAACACCACTTTCGGTAAAATTATATTTCACTTGCAAGTATTTTTAAAAATTTTCGTGTAATATTTGAGTTTTTACATCCTTATTGTAAATCCATCGAAAACCTATAATTATAACTAAATCATATTATTATAAAATTAATTTAGGCCTCCAAATATTAAATATAGTTGTAATACTATCCAAAACTGTGCCAAAACTATATACGTAAACGTCTAATAAATGATGGGTTAGACAAACTTTTGTAGAAAAGAAAAAAGAAAAATGTTAATAGTGGAAGAATGTCTGGCATTATGAGTAGCAAAACCATGCCAAATTACTTTATAAAGCAAAAATCATTTGCTTGGAAGGCGGATTTTTGACAGATAAATACTTATTGTAACTAGAATTATATTATTATAGAAAATTTGCTTTGGAGTTTAAAAGTCGTAACCCAAAGATAAATATAATTTTGGAGGGTTAACTTCCTTATCCTCAAGTCCCCAAGCATAATCGGCCTTAACAAAATAGCCCAAAATGGTTGTTCTTACACCAATCCCATACCCAACCAAAAATGGATTTTTGAAATTGGTTACAGTAGCCCTAAATGGGTTCTGACCGCCGCCAATGATTTCAGTATTCAAACTGTTTTGTCGATTAAATGGTCCTTTGTTTCCATACCAAGCCGTGCCTACATCGGTGAAACCTACAAATTGTAAATTTCGCAGGAAATTAGATGTTAGAGAGCCTTTAGATACATATTGTGCCAATGGTAAACGTAGTTCCAGATTTGTAAGTAAGTGACTTGTTCCATAGAGTTTAGCGAAGTTGAAGCCTCTTAGATTTCCTCCAAAATCATAGAAAAGTATATCTCTTAAATCCCTCGGAACACCAACCGATTGGCCATTAGTTGGCTCAATTGAGCGATTGATTGTGTTTTCAACTCCACCCAGAATTGTTACTTTTGGTGCTTTTCCGAGCGAACGGCTGTATGACAAACGAGCTGCAAGTATAACACTACCAAATAACTTACGATAATGACGGGCATCAATTACCATACGGCTAAAGTTTTCGCTACTGGTTTTGAAACTAAATGAACGTTCAAGACGAATTTTAGCACGAGTACCAACCAGTACTTTGCTAAATAATGGCGTAGTATTATCATAAACCAATTCGCCACGGAAGCCCAAATAGATTGATTGAAGATTTTTTCTGCCTAAATCTGAAACATCAATATCAGATGTAGAGGTAATGTTTGGCGATAATACAGCCTTTAAATATTGACTAAATGGATAAGATGCAAATGCCGAAAAGCGATTATAGTAGAGGCGTCTGTCAATACTTAGGACGGTTGTTTGTGGAGTATTGATATTTAATGGGCGAAATAAGTAAAGGCTACGATTATCCAATTCATTAAGTGAAATAGAACGTCTTTGAATATCAACTCCCCAGTCCACTCTTCGCACATTATTATTATATCCTAAAAAAACATCTTGATTACGTAAAATTGGTGTAATGAAAAGTCCTAATTTGATGCTGTGATTCTCAAGCAGATCATTCATCACGAGGGTGTTTTTCATACCCATTCTTCTTACAGGGTCAACTAAAAACTCTGATTTTATATCGTTAGCTATAACTATGTTTTCGTAGGCTATAGGTCCTTTTATTTTCAAAACCTCCTTAAATCTGCCAGATTTCGGAATCGTTTTGTCGCTTGATTCACCCTTTACTTTCGAATTTTCGGCTGCTAATGATTTAATAATATTTTCAGCATCAAATTCATAGTTATCGGTATCAACTTCGCCCGCTTTGAGTTCGAGTTTTTGCTTGGTTTCGGCTATAAAATTATTAGTAGTGACATTTGGCTTTTTTATTATATTATCTTGGTTTTTCTCTTCGGTAGAAGCATAAAGGCTATTAGCATAAAATTCTCGCCACTCTTTCAGAAATCTACTGTACGAAACGCCCAACGTGCTTGTGATACTCGATTCTTCAGTGCGAATGATACGAGTAAGATTCAGAATATTAGAAATATTGTCTTTTCCGTAGCGAACCGCAATATAATTCCAGATAGATTGACCAATTATTTCTGCATCTTTCCCTTGGATAGTTTCAATTTTCTTGTCTTTGTTTTTTAGAATCACTGTACGCATTCGGTCTAATATGAGCGGATTATCGTTATCGGCCGAAATATACGCTGAGATTCCCGCCATATACCATTCTGGAACTGTCAGCAAAAGCGAACTCTGTAATACCTCTTTCAAACTTCCACCATAAAGCATATCATATACAAACAATCGAGAAATTTGGTGTACTAATTCTTGCTTAAATTGATCTTCGTTACCTGTATAAGCAATCTGCACACGTGATTTTGCTAAGTTTAAAATACTTCCATCTAAGTCAGTTGGGGCACTAAGGCCAATATTGCTTTGTTCAAGTTCTTTGGGAGAATTATACAAAAATATTTTCATGGATGTAAAGGGAGTATAACCCAACAACTCCGTGATTCGGTCATATTCGCCCTCGGCAATTTTAGCGGCATTTTGGGCAATTTTGTCACCGCTTCTGTAATAATTAAACTCAAAATTATTACTCCTAATCGTGAGCCATTCAAATCTTTTATACTGAATACGGTTCTTACCAAACTCCTCTTGGGTTGAAGAAAAGTAGTTTTGTGCAGAAACACGACTCATGCTTAATGAAAGCATTAAACAAGCCAACGTGCTGATTCGACGAAGAGCAAACAAATTTTCCATGCCTTTGTATATTTCCAAGAATACAGATTTTCAATAGTTTAGATTGCAATCTGGCACATTTTGGGTGGCAAAAGTGTCAGATAAACAATTTCGGGTATTTAATTTCGGGAAAATTTTTGCTAAAAATTCTGCACAAAATCTTGTTACGAATATAACGAATAAAAACGGTCAATGTTAGCTTCTGACATTAAAACTTTATTTTTTTCTAAAAAACCGAGCATTTCTTTGGCACAATAAGGGGCAAGCGATACGCCTTTCGTGCCGAACCCATTAAATGTATATAAGTTATTATGGTACGGATGGTTGCCCATGAACGGGCGACGGTCTTTGGTAGTAGGTCTGATTCCAGCTTCTTGGCCAGTGATTTGGTAGGGGATTGATAATATCTTACTTATTTTAGAAGCAATCAATTCTCGACCACTTACGGTGGCTTGCCAATCTAGATTATCCCAAATATAAGTAGAACCAAGCCGACATTTGTTTCCGTCAAGTGGAATAATCCAGAAGCCTTGATTGATAATTTCTTTAATTTTATAGCCTTCAACATCAGCCAAAAGGGTTTCTCCTTTGGCAGGATTAAACGGAATCCAACTGAAAAATGAGTTTTGAGTAGAGTAGAAACCTTCGCAAAAAATTATTCTTTTTGCTTGAAAACCTTTATAGAAAATATTGTTTTCGCTAATCATTAATTCTGCAAAATCTACTTTTTCAGCTTGGTAACTTTCGTTTTGTTTGAAAAAATCTCGGAAATATTTGAGCATTTTTGGTACATTTACCCAACCTGCCGACACGGTGTAAAGGCCGCCCAAATCGTTGCTAACTTGCTCATAATCAGACTGATTTGGCTGAATGATTTTTAGATAGTTTCCCAAATCATATTCATCCGTCAATCTTAGAAAATGCTTTTGTTGTTGTTCGTTGGCAAATGGTCGATAAAGATTGGTCTCGTGATAAAAAGTTGCGTGAAATTCTTTTTCGAGTGAAGTATAAAACTCTCTCAAAAAAGGGAAAATCTTGTCGGCAAGCCAAGTTTTATCGAGATTTTTGCCTGTAATTGGGTTGAAAATCCCTCCCGCAACGGCTGAGGAAGTTGGTAGTGATTCATCATTCAAAACCTGTACTTTTTTTTTAGCTTTTATCAACTGATAAGCCAACAACGACCCCGCAATTCCTTGCCCAACAACTATATAATCAAGATTTTTCAATATCGCAGCCCAAACCTTACAGGTTTTATTAATGTAAATATTTATTTTCTAATAGCTTTACTTAAAGCTTCATCGGCCAAAATACACACCATTTCTACTTGTTCATCAAGCGTCATGTAAGAAGTATCTAAATCCACGGCATCTTGGGCCTTGTAAAGCGGGCTTTCTTTGCGAGTGGTATCAATTAAATCACGTTTTTTGATATTTTCGATAATCTCCTCAATATCAACCAAATCACCTCGATCGTTAAGTTCAATTTGGCGGCGATTAGCTCTGATTAAGGGGTCGGCGGTCATAAAAATCTTCAGTTCGGCATCAGGAAAAACAACCGTTCCGATGTCTCGGCCATCCATTACAACGCCTTTCTTTTTGCCCATTTTGCGTTGTTGTGCTACCATTGCATGACGAACTTCGGCAATCGCACTCACTTCGCTTACCTGATTGGCAATATAAAGTTTTCTGATTTCATCTTCAACATTTAGTCCGTTCAGAAAAGTCTCGTTTCGGCCATCGTTGGGGTTTCGGCGAAACTCAATCTGAATATTGCTGAGTGCTTTTGCCACTTCTTTTTCGTTGGTGAGTGTTACCAAATGCTGATGAAAATAAAGGGTTACAGCCCGATACATTGCTCCTGTATCAATATAACTATATCCCAAACTTGCAGCTACCTTTTTGGCAGTCGTACTTTTGCCACAACTTGAATAGCCGTCAACGGCAATTGTAATCTTTTGCATTTAATCTTAATTTTTCTGCAAATAAAATTCTAATTTGCCGAAGAAACAATGATAAAATAAAGGTTAAGTCGAAAAACTAAATTTTGTAGAGAATCATTTTGCAATTTACAGAGTTTTTATTTTTATGTAAGTATAAAAAGTACATACCAAAAAACCAAAAATTATGAAATACTTGTTGTCAGTTTTGTTGGTTGGGCTGTTTAGCTTTTATAAGCCAACTTCTAAGCCCAATATCCTAATTATTTATGCCGATGATTTAGGTTACGGCGATGTAAGTGCCTATAAAAACGGAACGCTACAAACGCCTAATATTGATAAATTAGCTCAAGGTGGAATCCGTTTTACGAATGGCTATTCAACCTCAGCCACTTGTACGCCAAGCCGATTTGCATTACTTACAGGCAAGTATCCGTGGAAAACCGAAGGAACAAAAGTGCTGCCAGGCGATGCTCCATTATTGATAGATACGGCCTCAATGACGATTCCTAAATTACTAAAGAAAGGAGGATATCATACAGGAGTGGTTGGTAAATGGCACTTAGGGCTTGGTAATGGGGCTTTGGATTGGAACAAATCAATAACGTTTTCACCTAATGATATTGGCTTTGACTATTCTTATATAATGGCTGCCACCAACGACCGAGTGCCTACTGTTTTTGTAGAAAACCGAAAAGTTGTTGGACTTGACGTCTCTGACCCGATTTATATCAGTTACAATCAAAACTTTGAAGGTGAGCCAACCGCCATCTCAAACCCCGAGTTGTTGACCAAACTAAAATGGCATTTTGGACATAACTTTAGTGTTACGAATGGCGTTTCTCGCATTGGTTACATGAAAGGCGGAAAATCAGCTTTATGGGTAGATGAAGACATGGCCGATGTTTTTCTAGAAAAAGCAAAAGCATTTATTGATAGCCACCAACCGAGCAAAACTGGCAAGCCATTTTTCTTATATTATGCCTTGCACGAGCCGCACGTACCACGAGTTCCGCACGCTCGGTTTGTCGGAAAATCGGGTATGGGGCCTCGTGGCGATGCCATTTTAGAAGCCGATTGGTGCGTGGGCGAAATCATAAAAAAATTAGAAAAAGATGGTTTACTCGATAACACACTCGTGATTTTTTCGAGCGATAATGGCCCCGTCCTTGATGACGGGTATTATGATCAAGCCGCCGAAAAATTGGGTAATCATACGCCTGCCGGTGGGCTTCGTGGCGGAAAATATAGTTTATACGAAGCTGGTACGAGAGTACCATTTATTACTTATTGGAAAGGGAAAATCAAACCTGCGGTGTCGGATGCGGTGATTTGTCAGTTAGATTTTGCATCATCATTTGCTCAATTGATTGGTGCTGAAAGTTTTTCGACCGATAGCCAAAATTTGCTCAACGTAATGCTCGGAAAATCAAAGCAAGGACGAGCCAACTTAGTACTTGAAGCTTCGGGAAGATTGGCATTTAGAGAAGGCAATTTTTTGATGATTCCACCGTACAAAGGTCTGGCAGTATCGAAAGAAGAAGGCATAGAAATAGGGAATTCATCCGAATTTCAACTGTATGATTTATCGAAAGATTTGGCTCAGAAAAACAATTTAGCGAAGCAGTTTCCTCAAAGAATTGAAGAAATGAAGGCTTTAATGAAAAAAATAGCAGTAAATAAAGTCAAATTTGATTAATTTTAACGGAAAATTTAGAAGTATTAAATTTGCTCTGCCAAAAAATGAAGAAAATTATATCAGTAGCTTTTGTTTTTTTTAGTACCTATGCTGTGTTTGGGCAGAGTAAAACCTTAATTTTTTATCCAGTTTCAAATTCGGCACAAGCAAAGGCACTTTGGGAGGATGCCCACAGCAAAAAATGCTTGATAGATACTACTTCAAACCCTGCAAAAATCAGTGATTCAAATCTCAAAAATTATAATACCGTAGTGTTTTTAAATATTTCGGTCAATGCACTTAATTATCAGCAATCCGCTGAGTTGCAGCGTTTTTTGCAAGCGGGAGGTGGTTTTGTAGGTGTTGGTGGTGCGATCGAAAAAAGTTATAAATGGCTTTGGTATAATAAAATGATTGGCGGAGTTTTGGCCGAAAGCCAATTTCCAGATAAAGTTCAGCTAAGCCTCATTACCAATGCCGCAATCGGAAAAAGCGAACTACCGCCACTTTGGAAAATAGAAGACAAACCTTTGGTGATGAGTAGCGTGCCAGTTAGATGCAAACCCGTTTTGCTTGATGTCATGGGCAAAACTTGGGCGTGGCATTATTCGACCGAAGAAGGTGGGAAAATGTTTTATACTGCTTTAGGTGGCGAGTCTTCAGCCTTTCAAAATCCAAATTTATTATCTCATATCTGGTCGGGTGTAGAAGAGGTTTCTTCTAAAAAAATGCCTGATTATGCCAAAATTGCTGATACAGCTTTACCTTCAGAGAATGATTTTTTGAAAGTTACTTTATCCGATAATTTAGAAAACCCCCTAGCATTTGCTACATTACCTACTCGAAATGTAGTTTTGGTTGAACAAAACGGCAAAGTAAAGATTTTCAATGCACAAAAACGTAGAACCAATCAAATCGGGAAAATTGATGCCACCAATCTGAAAGCCATCAAACTCGACCCCGAATTTGCTGAAAATGGTTATGTCTATACTTTTTCAGAAACAAATACCAACGAATATAAAATCGGCAGAATGCAACTCGTGGGAGATAGTATAGCTACAATGAGCGATTTTTCGAGCCAATCAACTACCCCTTTAACAAAAAGTATTTTTTACGAATTTGATAAATATGCGAGCGAAACTTATCATTTGCCCAAATATTTTGCAGGAAAATCATTCAGATTTGATAACGAGCAGGGATTTATGTTAGAAACACTTGACGAAGATGGCAATGTAAAAAATGTTGAACCATTTTTATCGAATACTCGCTTCGACTCAATCAAAGACATATCTTTTGGAGTTGATGGAGAATTATATCTTTTAGAAAATACTCGATTGGTAAAGATTGATTATTCAGAAAAAAACCGAAAACCGATAGCTATTGCTTCGGCGGATGTACTAACGGGTAATGCTCCTTTAAAAGTAAAGCTTTCGTCAGATGGTTCGGTTGATTATGATGCAAAAGATGGGTTGAGTTTTGAGTGGAGTATCATCGGTGCTACAATTACGATTATCAAGGAACAAAACCTAGAATATACTTTCTCGAAAGTGGGCAATTACGAAGTAAAACTCAAAGTAAGCGATAATCAAGGCGAAAGTGCCGAAACTTTATTGAAAATTCAAGTCAATAAACCTGCTCCGAAGAAGAAATAGGTTGGTCATTTACTCGGAATCTCATTTGTAAGTCCGCCAATATGCATGAAGTTAAATGTAGCATTTGCTTGAGTTTATACGAAATTTGGTCGATTTTCGGAGGAATTTGGAAGTTATACAAATAAAAAAAGATACAGAATTTTGTTTCCGCATTTTTCGATAAAAGTTTATTGATGGCTTCATTTCATTTTAGCCAAAACTTCTTTCAATTCAACTTCGTCCATTTCACCCACGCCACGCCAAATTTGTCGACCATTTTTTATTATTATGTAGGTTGGAATTTCTTCAACTTTAAATACAGAAGCGATATTTTCGCTTTTTTCGGCATCAATTTTCAAAAGCTTTATATTTTTATTTTGGTCGGCAATTTTGTTTAAAATCGGAGTCATTTTCTTGCAAGGCCCGCACCATTCCGTATAAAAATCTATCAGAACAAGACTATTTGTATTTACAATTTGGTCGAGATTTTCGAGTGTAAAAGCTGCAATTGGCTGAGTACTATTATAGTTAGAGATGTAAGGTTTGCTAGAAGAGGTCCATTTCGCAAAACCTCCTGTCATGTCATATACTTCTTTGTAGCCCAAATCACGTAAAAAAGTTGCAGCATCAGAACTGCGTCTGCCTGAAAAGCAATACACAAATACAGGTTGGGTTATATCAAGTTTGGTTTTTATAATATCTTCAAAATTATCATCATTAAAATTTAAATTGATAGCGTTTTTTAGGTGCCCACGCATATATTCTTCTGGTGTACGCACATCAATCAGCTGAGCAACACCAATATTATCTCTGAGTTTTGCTTCAAAATCATTGATAGAAAGTAAGTTTTTATCTTTGCTTTGTGCAAAAACAAAATTCGAAAAAAATAGGAAGCCGATAATAAGAAAACGTTTCATTTTTTTAAAATTAATGAGAATGATACCAAAATTGGAGCAAATTTCACGCCAAAAGCTATTTACTTCATCTTGAATTTAAACGCATTTTAAGAGCTAAATCAACTTTTTAGTGTTCAAATTATTGTTTTTAGCTATTTAAAACCTTAAATAATCAATAATAGTTTTTTTAGTGATTTAATAGATAGTAATTTTATGGTCATTTAAAGATAATAATTCAATTGCCACCTGCCGTTTCTGCGGCACGATTTAGCCGGTGGATGCTTAAAAAATTATTTTTCATTCTCAATTTCTATTTAAATAGTATGTCAATCGACTTAAAAATAAAGCAACTTGCCAAAGATTATGCTGCTGAGGTAGTGGCCAATCGACGTTATTTGCACACAAATCCAGAGTTATCGTTTCAAGAATATAACACGGCCAAATTTGTGACCCAAAAACTCAAAGATATTGGTCTTATTCCGCAAGAAGGCATCGCTAATACAGGAGTAGTTGCCATTATTGAAGGCCGAAACCCTTCGAGCAAAGTAATAGGCCTACGTGCCGATATGGATGCTTTACCGATTTTTGAAAAAAACGATGTACCCTATAAATCGCAAAACGATGGTGTAATGCATGCTTGTGGGCATGATGCACATACGTCATCGTTGCTTGGTACGGCTAAAATCTTGCATCAATTAAGAGGAGATTTTGAAGGAACAGTAAAACTCATATTCCAGCCAGCCGAAGAAAAAGCCCCAGGCGGAGCATCAATTATGATTAAAGAAGGGGTACTTGAAAATCCTTCGCCTACAAGTATGCTTGGGCAGCACGTAGCACCGAATATTCCAGTTGGGAAAATCGGTTTTCGTGAAGGAATGTATATGGCCAGTACCGACGAAATTTACATGACCATCAAGGGTAAGGGTGGACACGGTGCAATGCCTGACCAACTCATCGACCCAGTTTTGATTGCCTCGCACGTAATAGTTTCGTTACAACAAATTATTTCACGCAATCGTAAGCCAGCTAACCCTTCGGTGCTATCGTTTGGTCGTTTTATTGCAGATGGTGTGACTAATGTTATTCCAAATGAAGTTACAATTCAAGGAACATTCCGTTGTATGGATGAAGAATGGCGAGAAGATGGTTTGCGGAGAATGAAAAAAATGGCGGAAGGTATTTCTGAAGCAATGGGCGGTGTTTGCGAATTTGAAATAGTGAAAGGTTATCCTTTCTTAAAAAATCACCCAGAACTTACTCGTAGAATTAAGGCAGAAGCCACAACTTTTGTGGGGCAAGAAAATGTAATTGACCTTGACCTTTGGATGGCAGGCGAAGACTTTGCTTTTTACTCGCAAGTAGTTGATTCGTGTTTTTACCGACTTGGTACTCGCAACGAAGCCCGTGGAATTATATCAGGAGTTCATACACCAACTTTTGATATTGATGAAGCTGCTTTAGAAATAGGCCCAGGTTTAATGTCTTGGCTTGCAATCCGAGAATTGTCTTTGTAAGTTTATTTCGACCAAAAGTATGTTATTTAGTCCATTTACACCAGGGTTATTTTATCGGTCTGATCATTTATGGTTTTTGATAAACCTAAATCTATCAAGAAAGATTTTCCATAGTTCTTGAGTTTTTTTATTTTTTCATACCCAGTTATAATGCATAGAAGTTATTGGAGGATTTGGTCAAATATAATAATTGGCGATAAAAAAATAGGTTGTTTGTGGAGATTTATACCAATTATAGTTTTATTTTTGGCTATATAATTATCACATAAAGTACCGAAGTATTAAAAAATATAGAAAAATTAGCTAAATTCACGTTTGTAAGGTTTCCATTTGATTATTTTTATACAAAAAATGGAAAAATGAGTTAATGAATCGAATTGACCTATTTTCTGCGTTTCACCAAAAATGCTGAAAGTATCGGGTCGAAGCCTTGATTGATATCAGCCTCAATGAAATCTATTTTATATTGTCCGCATTTGAGCTTCAAATCATGATAAAACTCTTTTATGGCAGTTTGATATTGCTCTTTTACTTGCGATGGCTGTGCTTTTACTTTTTCGCCCGTTTCTAAATCTACAAATTCGTAGGGACGTTCTTCAAAATTAAACTCTTCTTCGGTATTTTTATCTGTCACATGAAAGAGCAAAACTTCGTGCATATTGTGGCGAAGGTGCTGCATCGCCGAAAACAATCTTTCAGAATTATGGATATCATCAAACATATCGCTGAAAATCACTACTAATGAACGTTTATGAATCTTTTCAGCAATTTCGTGGAGTGTTTCAACTACCGTGGTTCGTTTTTGTGGTTTAGGCTTTTGTAATAGCGTCTCCAAATCCATAAAGATCTTATGAATGTGCGAAGGTGTAGATTTTATTGGAGTCTGAATTTCGATTCCGTCCGAAAATGTGAGCAGACTCACCGCATCACGCTGCTTTTGGAGCATATAAGCTACAGCTCCCGCTGCCATTGTGCTAAAGGTTATTTTACCATTGGTTTTTTCAGGGTAATACATCGAAGACGACGTATCAATCAAAATGTGACATCTTAGATTGGTTTCTTCTTCGTAACGCTTAACATACAAACGGTCGGTTTTACCAAAAACTTTCCAGTCGATATAGCGAGTGCTTTCGCCAGTATTATAAAGACGATGCTCAGCAAATTCAACCGAAAATCCATGAAACGGTGATTTATGAAGACCAGTTATGAAGCCTTCAACCAACTGCTTTGCCAAAAATTCGACATTGCCGTACTCTCGTATTTTCGCTAAATCTAACATTTTTTCAATCCCTGTTTACTATTCGTATGTTTTTGATAGCTGTCAATAGCATCGGCTTAACTAATTTTTTTCCCTCTTCGCCCCCAATTGAGTAGGTTTTTTCGTATTCGATTTCTTCTTTTTTGGTTTTGGTATGTATTTTTTCGCTAAAATTGGCGAAGTTATGACCGTAATTTTATCCTCTTCTTTGGGAGAGCCAATCAGCTCCGTTGATTTTTCGATAATACTTTCGGGGCGACTGATTATTACTGTCTTATTATCACCAACTACCATTACTTTTACTTTAGCGGTACCAGACTTAAACATTTCCAGGTGCTTGGCGGCATCGTTTGAGACATCTAAAATCCGGCCTCGAATAAAAGGGCCTCTATCATTAACCCTTACAACACACCATTTATTGTTGGCCAAGTTTGTTACTTCAAGCATTGTACCAAAAGGCAATGACGGATGGGCACAAGTGAGACCTCTTTTTTTTAAAATTTCTCCACTGGCAGTTTTTCTGCCATAAAATTTATTGTCGTAGTATGAAGCTATACCAAATGTTTCAGAACCTAAAACTGGGTTTTGACTATATAAAAATAGAGGTTTTACTGCGAAAAATAGGAAAAAAAAGACTATTTTCTTCAATATCATTGTTTACTGAAATTGGTTGAGAACTGCATAGTTACGAATTTTTTTGCAATTACAAAAACAAAAAAAGATTTTGCTTTACCACAAAAAAACATTCATCAATATTGTTTTTGTTTTATTAGAAATGTAAATAATATTATTTTTAACTAAAAAACATTATAAAAATTTTTCATAAAAGTAATTAAATCATATATTTGAAATTCATTCTAAACTCTAAAACCTAAAAGGATTGTGGAAAGAGAAGACAGAGACAAAATTTACTCGAAGCGTGTGAGAGCGGGCAAACGTACTTATTTTTTCGATGTAAGAAGCACCCGTTCGAGTGATTATTACCTAACTATTACTGAAAGCCGTCGTTTTCAAAAAGATGGTGGATTTGTGTTTGAAAAGAGCAAAATGTTTGTTTACAAAGAGGATTTTAATAAATTTCTCGAAGCTCTTCAAGAAACCGTTGACCACATCAAAGCCGAGTTAATGCCCGACTATGATTTCGACCAGTTTAAGCATGATGAAATTGTGGCTAATTCCGAAGTCGTAAATGCTGGGAATGACGATTACGCAAGTAGTGGTTCAGACTTAAAGTGGGAATAGTATCTCTGCACTAGTTTTTCTGTGATTGAGTAGCACTCAACTCCTTCACTCAAATATCTTTTTAAATGCCTTTCAGTTGAGGTGTTTAAAAAGATATTTTTTTATTTGAAAAAGAGCAATTGATCTCCATCATCTTAACGTACTATACTTAATTTTCAAGCTTTTCAACGATCAACCATCAAAACAATCTACTTAATTATGATTTGATAATTGAAAATTAAGGGTTTTATCGTAATTTTGCACCCTAATTCTAATAAATAAACTAAACCAAAGGCTTGTCTAATTTAATTAGCCAAACCGAAATAAAAATATGGCTTTACAAGTCGGTATCGTGGGTTTGCCTAATGTAGGTAAATCTACACTTTTTAATGCAGTATCAAATAGTGCTAAAGCTCAAGCAAGCAACTATCGTTTTTGTACAATTGACCCAAACATAGGCTTGGTTGATGTACCAGACGAGCGTTTGAGCAAATTAGCTGAACTCGTGAAACCTAATAAAATTGTGCCAACACAAATCGAGATTGTTGATATTGCAGGTTTAGTGCGTGGAGCAAGCAAAGGTGAAGGTTTGGGAAATAAATTTTTAGGAAATATCCGTGAAGTTGATGCCATCATTCACGTAGTGAGATGCTTTGAAGACGAAAATGTTTTGCGTGAAGAAGGCGATATTAATCCAGTAAGCGATAAGGAAATCATTGATACAGAACTACAGTTGAAAGACTTAGATAGCGTCGAAAAGAAAATTCAAAAAACCGAAAAACAAGCAAAAGTAGGTGGAGACGTAAAGGCGAAAGTTGAATTTGATATTTTGAAACGTTGCCAAGAATGGTTGTTGCAAGGAAAAAGCATCAGATCTTTAGGTCTGACAAAAGAAGAAATGCCAGCCATAGCTGATATGTTTTTATTGTCAATCAAACCAGTGCTTTACGTTGCCAATGTTGATGAGGCTTCGATGCACACAGGCAATAAATATTCGGAAGCATTGCAGAAAGTTGCCGATGCTGAAAATGCCCAATTGATTGTTTTGAATAATTCGGTTGAAGCCCAAATCACCGAACTTGAAGACCTTGAAGATAAACTCATGTTTTTGGAAGAATATGGTCTAACAGAA
>CAMAQF010000059.1 GCA_945860265.1 Emticicia agri
CAAACTTGTTCATTATCAGGACTTCTGGCTTTGATTTTATTTAGTAAATAATGTTCCTTTTCGTTGCCAAAACTACCTTCCAATCGTGTACTTCTTTCTTTATTGAGTAGCGATTTAATTTGTTTAGTTGGCTTATCGTCTCTGCCTGCCCCCGTTCGGCGAAGTATTCACTTCGTCGGTGTGTCAGCCGTTCTCAGAACGGTAATGGGCACATAAACAAAAAGAGGTCAAGCAAAATGCTCGACCTTTTTTGTGTTTTATCTAAAGAGAATTATTCATTCAAATTCTTGATTTTTCTAACGATAGTTTACAGATACTTAGCAAAGCACCATAGAGTGCGTTAAGTTCTCGAATATCAAATCTTTGATTGAAAAGCGTAAATGTATTTTGTTGTAATTGAGCAAATTCCCAAGTTTCACCATTCGATACAATACCAAAAATTCGTTGGTCGGCATTCTGATTCAGTTGCTGAATAACATACATCTCTAAACCACATTGAGCCCAACCTCCTGTAAAATCATCATTTTTTGCTTCTACAACTGCCAAAAGTGGATAATCTAAAACAATTTTACCTAAATCCGAACGTCTTGAAATTAGATAGTCTGGAATACCTGAAAGCTCCTCTGTAAACTCAATAGCTTGATGACTCCACAGTGCTAATTCATTGGCAAATGGTCGCCAAGCGGCTTTTAACACTGGATAAATTAGATTCTCACAAATAGCGGGTTCAGATACATCATAAGCAACGTTTTGTAATGTAAACGATATATCATCTTGAAGAACTTCGGGTGCTTTGTTTGGTTCAAAAACGGGAAAGTCTTCTCCTACATATTTTATTTTAAATTTTTTTATTACCTCTGAAAGCGATTTGTAGGTCGTAAAAGCCATAAGTAGCGTATTTTTTAAGCAAATATAACGATAATAAACCTATAAAACACAAAAAAAAGTCAAGCAAACTGCTCGACCTTTTTTTGTGTTTTTATTTGAAAAGAATCAATAATTTTACATTCTTAATTCTTCTTCATTCATCAAGCATATTCTCTGCGTTGCTTGGCTGCATCTTGAGCTTTTTTCTTTTCGGCTGCTGCTTCGAGTTCTGCTTTGCTACCAACTATAATGTTTTGGTATTTACGGTTACCAGTTCCAGCAGGAATCAAGTGACCAACGATTACGTTCTCTTTCAAGCCTTCGAGTGTATCACGCTTACCTCTTACGGCAGCTTCTGATAATACTTTAGTTGTCTCTTGGAACGATGCCGCTGACATGAATGATTCCGTACCCAACGATGCCGTAGTGATACCTTGCAATGTCGGGCGAGCAACCGCTGGCATTGCATCACGAACCACGATTTGTGCTAAGTCAGCACGCTTCAATCGGCTATTTTCGTCACGCATTTCACGGCCTGTAATAATCTGACCTGGCTTATACTTATCAGAAGCACCAGCATCCATTACTACTTTTTTGTCCAAAATCTTATCGTTTCCTGCACGTACCAACCACTTGTCAATCATTTGATTGTCCAAGAAGAGCGTATCACCTGAGTCGATAACCTCTACTTTTTGCATCATTTGACGAACAATCGTTTCGATATGCTTATCAGAGATTTTTACACCCTGTTGGCGATATACGGCTTGTACTTCGTTTACTAAGTATTCTTGTACGGCGGTTGGCCCTTTGATACGAAGAATATCGGCTGGCGTGATAGCTCCATCAGAAAGTGGGTCACCTGCCAAAACGAAGTCTCCGTCTTGTACTAAGAATAATTTCGACAAAGGCACCATGTATTTCAACTTGATACCATCTTTTGCTTCCACAAAAATCTCACGATTACCACGCTTGATTGAACCGTATTGAACGATACCGTCAATTTCAGATACAACCGCAGGATTTGAAGGGTTACGAGCCTCAAACAATTCAGTGATACGAGGCAAACCACCCGTGATGTCACGGTTCATGTTTATGGCACGAGGAATCTTAGCTAAGATTTGTCCAGCTTTAATAATTTTGCCATCTTCCACCGTCAAACGAGACAATACTGGCAAGTTATAGGCTTTTTCTTCTTCACCATTGCTTGTTTTTACGATGATAGAAGGGTTTTTAGCACGGTCTTTCGATTCGATGATAACTTTATCACGGAAACCAGTTTGCTCATCGGCTTCTTCTTTATAGGTTATATTTTCTTCGATTGCATCGTATTCTACAATTCCATCAATATCTGAAAGAATAACGGCGTTAAATTGATCCCAGTGACACATTATGTCACCTTTGCTTACTTTTTGTCCATCTTTTACTTCCAAAGTTGCACCGTAAGGTACGTTATTAACGATAAGTACGTTGTTTGAACCAGTTTCGATAATACGAATCTCACCACGACGACCCAAAACAGTAGTAATTTCGTTACCTTCACGGTCGCTTGACTGCACGGTACGCATCTCTTCAAGTTGGATTGTTCCTGCAAATTTTGCTTTGATGTTTGCTTCCGAAGCAACGTTTTGGGCAGTACCCCCTGTGTGGAATGTACGTAGTGTAAGCTGGGTACCAGGCTCACCGATTGATTGTGAGGCAATTACACCAACTGCTTCACCACCTTCCGACATACGGCCAGTTGCCAAGTTACGTCCATAACATTTCGCACAAACACCTGTCTGTGTTTCACAAGTTAATACCGAGCGGATTTCAACTGTTTCGATAGAAGTATCGTCGATTTCAAGGGCAATTTCTTCCGTGATTTGTTCTCCAGCTTTTACGATAAGTCTTTTTGTTAATGGGTCGATTACATCATAAACCGAAGTACGACCTAAGATTCGCTCAGAAAGTGGCTCAACGATGTCTTCGTTGTCTTTCAAAGCTGAAACCTGAATACCACGTAAGGTTCCACAATCTACTTCGTTTACTACTACGTCTTGAGCAACATCGTGCAAACGACGGGTTAAGTAACCAGCATCGGCAGTTTTTAGGGCTGTATCGGCCAAACCTTTACGAGCACCGTGCGTAGAGATAAAGTATTCGAGTACGTCGAGACCTTCTTTAAAATTAGACAAGATTGGGTTTTCGATGATTTCTCCAACCGACCCTTGTATGTTCTTTTGTGGTTTCGCCATCAAACCTCTCATACCACCCAACTGACGCACTTGTTCTTGCGAACCACGAGCTCCAGAGTGCATCATCATATAAATTGGATTGAAACCAGCTTGGTCATCTTCCAATTGCTTCAATAGAATCACACGCATCGAACTATTTACACGTCCCCAAATATCAATGATTTGGTTATAACGCTCACGCTCGGTAATGATACCAAACATATAGTTGTTTTGTACTTCTTCTACTTCTTTTTTAGCATCATTAACGAGTTTTGGTTTTTCAGCAGGAACAATGATATTGTCCAAACCGATTGATAAACCACCACGGAAGGCTGTTTGATAACCCAATTGCTTGATGTCATCTAAGAATTGTGCTGTACGAGCGTATCCTGACTCTTTGAATACTCGACCAATAAGCTGTTGTAGCTTTTTCTTAGTCAATAATTCATCAAGATAACCCACTTCTTCTGGCACACATTGGTTAAATAAGATACGTCCTGCAACGGTATCAACGATTTTCCAAACCAATTCACCTTTTTCGTTTTTTACTTTTACACGACATTTGATGTGAGCATGTTTTGAAACCGCTCCTTCATTCATAGCAATGATTACTTCTTCTGCAGAATAGAATGTAATACCTTCGCCTGGCTCTTTGTTAGTTGGAGTCGATTTGCGTCCTTTTGTAACGAAATAAAGACCCAAAACCATGTCCTGAGAAGGTACCGTAATTGGAGCTCCGTTGGCAGGGTTCAAAATATTATGAGCAGCCAACATCAAGATTGAAGCCTCCATGATTGCTTCCTGACCAAGCGGCACGTGAACGGCCATCTGGTCACCGTCAAAGTCAGCGTTGAAGGCTGTACAAACGAGAGGGTGCAATTGGATTGCTTTTCCTTCTACCAATTTAGGTTGGAAAGCTTGGATACCAAGTCTGTGGAGGGTAGGGGCACGGTTCAAAAGAACAGGGTGTCCTTTCAATACGTTTTCCAAAATATCCCAAACTACTGCATCTTTTCTATCAACAATCTTCTTAGCAGACTTTACAGTCTTTACGATTCCACGCTCAATTAACTTTCTGATAATGAACGGTTTGAAAAGTTCGGCTGCCATATCTTTTGGCAAACCGCATTCGTGAAGTTTCAATTCTGGCCCTACAACGATTACCGAACGACCAGAATAATCGACACGCTTTCCAAGTAAGTTTTGACGGAATCGTCCTTGCTTTCCTTTCAACATATCAGAAAGTGATTTCAAGGCACGGTTTCCTTCTGATCGAACAGCGTTTACTTTACGAGAGTTGTCGAACAATGAGTCAACCGCCTCTTGCAACATACGTTTTTCATTACGTAAGATTACTTCTGGTGCTTTGATTTCTAACAAACGCTTTAAACGGTTGTTACGAATAATCACACGACGGTAAAGGTCATTTAAATCAGAAGTTGCGAAACGACCACCATCTAGTGGCACTAAAGGACGCAATTCTGGTGGAATAACTGGCACCATACGGATAATCATCCACTCTGGCTTATTTTCGATACGAGTGTTCGCATCACGTAAAGCTTCTACGATTTTCAAACGCTTTAAGGCATCGGCCTTACGTTGTTGTGAAGTATCGGTAGCTGCAGCATGACGAAGATCGTACGACAATTGGTCTAATTCAAGGCGAGAAAGCATCATTTCTAAAGCTTCAGCACCCATTTTGGCGATAAATTTATTAGGGTCTTTATCGTCGAGCATTTGGTTATCACGTGGTAATTTGTCCATGATGTCCAAATATTCTTCTTCAGTCAAGAAGTCGTTTTTAGCAACGCCATCTTCACCTTTCAAACCTGGTTGGATAACGACGTATCTTTCATAGTAAATAATTTGGTCGAGTTTCTTCGACGACATACCTACTAAGTAACCAATTTTGTTTGGTAAACTACGGAAGTACCAAATGTGAGCCACAGGCACAACGAGTTCGATGTGTCCCATACGTTCACGACGTACTTTCTTTTCGGTAACTTCTACGCCACAACGGTCGCAGATAATACCTTTGTAGCGAATACGTTTGTATTTACCACAGTGGCATTCCCAGTCTTTTACAGGGCCGAAAATACGCTCGCAAAACAAACCGCCCATTTCGGGTTTGTAAGTACGATAGTTGATTGTCTCAGGTTGAGTAACTTCGCCATAAGAGCTTTCCAAAATTGACTCTGGTGAAGCCAAACTGATAGTGATGCTCTGGAAGTCACTATTGAGTTTTTTATTTTTCTTTAAAGACATTTTATATGCTTTTAAAATGTGTCAGAAAACTGTTAAATTTTTCTATTTTAAATACTTTGCTTTTACTTCTCTTTTGATAACATTTTACTTGGGTCTTGTCGAGTATCGAAAACCACTAAGATTTTACTAGTTCTTAGTTGGTGTTGATTTTATCGTATACAAAACCAAACTATTTTCATCTTTCACTTTTCTTTCGAAAATATGTCTCTTTACTATCGCCAAAACTTCTTGAACAAAACTTTGATTTTGTTCGTTGGCAAGGCATTCCATAATTTCTATTTTGGATGTTTGCATAGTTTGAGAAAGTGAATTTATTATTTTCTGAGAAAAATTTAATGTTATTATCAGGGAATAGGTTGAAAGTAAATTTAGACCTATTCCCCAGAATTTTACTGCAAAGTAATCTCTAATGCTAAGCCTCGTAATTCGTGAACCAATACGTTGAATGATTCTGGGATATTTGGTTTTGGCAAATTCTCTCCTTTTACGATTGCTTCATAAGCCTTGGCACGACCCAATACATCATCAGATTTTACAGTCAAGATTTCTTGTAAGATATGCGATGCACCGAATGCTTCCAATGCCCAAACCTCCATTTCTCCGAAACGCTGACCACCAAATTGTGCTTTACCACCTAATGGCTGTTGCGTGATCAATGAGTATGGTCCGATTGAACGGGCGTGCATTTTATCATCAACCAAGTGACCAAGTTTCATCATGTACATGATACCCACGGTTACTTTTTGATCAAATGGCTCACCTGTCAAACCGTTGTAAAGTTGCGAACGTCCGTAAGGTGGTAAACCTGCTTCATCCAATTCGGCAGTTACTTCTGCTTCAGTAGCACCATCAAAGATTGGCGTAGCATATTTACGTCCTAATTTTCTACCCGCAAGACCTAATACAACTTCATATAGCTGACCGATGTTCATACGAGAAGGTACACCAAGCGGATTCAACACGATGTCCATTGGCTGACCTTCTGCCGTAAATGGCATATCTTCATCACGAACAATACGTGCAACAACTCCTTTATTTCCGTGACGACCGGCCATCTTGTCACCCACTTTCAACTTACGTTTCTTAGCGATGTAAACTTTAGCCAATTTTACGATACCTGCTGGTAGCTCATCTCCAACTTCCAACACAAAGCGTTCACGCTTGAATCGACCAATTACTTCACTACGACGGGCTAAGTAGTTCTTGCAAAGTGCTACGATAAGTTTGTTGAAAGCGGTGTCTTCTGTCCAACCGTCTAAGATTACATCTCCTAATAAGTTTGCTTCCTCAGGAACATTATATTGGCTTTCGTCAACGTAATTGTTTTTGTCTGGAAATAAATTATTGGCAATGTTTCCACGATTGAACTTCATACCTTTAGAGATAAGTTCATCCCCAAATTTATGTTTTACGCCAACGGTTGTTTTGCCATCAATCAATTCAGTTATTTTATCAATCATCAAGCCACGGAGTTCTATTAATTGACGGCCGTGCTTTTTCATCAATACTTTTAATTCTTCTTTGTGCTTCGAGCGTTCTTCTTTGCTTGGGCGAGAGAAAAGTTTTGTATCGATAATTACACCGTCCATTGATGGTGGTGATTTTTTCGAGGCATCTTTAACGTCACCCGCTTTGTCTCCGAAGATTGCACGCAGGAGTTTTTCTTCTGGAGTTGGGTCTGATTCTCCTTTTGGAGTAATTTTACCAATCAAAATATCTCCTTCACGAACACGTGTTCCTGTACGAACGATACCGTTTTCGTCAAGGTTCTTTACAGTTTCCTCCGAAACGTTTGGTATCTCAGCTGTTAATTCTTCTTCACCACGTTTTGTATCACGTACTTCAAGTTCGTATTCTTCGATGTGAATAGAGGTGAAAATATCTTCACGAACAACTCGCTCTGAAATTACAATCGCATCCTCAAAATTATATCCTTGCCAAGGCATGAAGGCAACCAAAAGGTTACGTCCAAGAGCAAGTTCTCCGCCTTGAGTCGCATATCCTTCTACAAGGATTTGACCTTTTTTCACAGAATCACCTTTCAATACAATCGGACGAATATTGATACAAGTATCTTGGTTCGTGCGGCGGTGTTTGATAAGTTCATAAGAAGTTATGTTTGTATCAAAACTTATGAGTGTTTGCTCAGCCGTCCAGTTATAACGTACTTTGATAACATTTGCATCAACGTATTCGACAACTCCGTCTTCTTCAGCAACCACCAAAGTACGTGAGTCACGAGCCAAACGACCTTCCAAACCTGTACCTACGATTGGAGCTTCTGGACGCAACAAAGGCACAGCCTGGCGTTGCATGTTTGAGCCCATCAAGGCACGGTTGGCATCATCATGCTCAATGAAAGGAATCATCGAAGCGGCTACCGATACAATCTGATTAGAGGCAATATCCATGTAGTCGATTGAATCTGGTGATTTCATTGGAAAGTCACCTTCATAACGACATTTAAGGGCATCTACTGAGAAGTTTCCATTAGTATCAACGTCGGCTGTTGCCATCGCAATGTTTTTTCCATCTTCTTCTTCTGCAGTTAAATAAATGATCTCTTTCGTCAATTTACCATTTTCAATCTTAACATAAGGAGTTTCGATGAAACCCATACTGTTGATTTTTGCATAGGTACAAAGTGACGAGATCAAACCAATGTTTGGTCCCTCTGGTGTTTCGATAGTACACAAACGACCGTAGTGAGTATAGTGAACGTCACGAACCTCAAAACCTGCACGCTCACGGCTCAATCCACCAGGCCCGAGTGCCGACATACGACGCTTGTGCGTGATTTCGGCCAAGGGATTAGTTTGGTCCATGAACTGTGATAACTGGTTCGTTCCAAAGAATGAGTTGATTACTGAAGAAAGTGTTCTTGCATTAATCAAGTCAACCGGTTTGAAGTCTTCGTTATCACGAACGTTCATACGTTCTTTGATTGTACGAGCCATACGAGCTAAACCTACACCAAATTGTGCATAAAGTTGTTCTCCTACGGTACGAACACGACGATTCGATAAGTGGTCAATATCATCTACAACTGCTTTTGAGTTGATAAGTTGAATAAGGAACTTAACGATTTCGACAATATCTTGGGTTGTCAAAACACCAGTTTCAAGTGGTGTAGTCAAACTCAATTTTGTATTTACACGATAGCGACCTACTTCTCCTAAATCATAACGTTTTTCAGAGAAGAATAATCCTTGGATAATCTCACGAGCTGTTGCTTCGTCAGGTGCTTCGGTATTACGTAACTGACGGTAGATTTGCTCAACTGCCTCTTTTTCAGAGTTTGAGCTATCACGTTGTAACGTATTATAAATAATGTTGAATTCTGATACGTTGGCATCTTCACGGTGCAAAATGATTGATTTTTGCTCAGTGTTTAAAATTGTGTCAATATCATTTTCTGAGATGATAGAGTCACGTTCTAAGATTACCTCGTTACGGTCGATTGAAACAACCTCACCAGTATCTTCATCTACGAAGTCTTCTGTCCATGTACGTAAAACACGTGCGGCAAGACGACGACCGATTGATTTCTTCAAGGCTTCACGTGTGCCAGGAATTTCTTCTGAAAGACCAAAAAGGTTAAGGATGTCTTTATCAGAACCAAAACCGATTGCACGAAGCAATGTTGTAACTGGGAATTTTTTCTTACGGTCAATGTAGGCATACATTACGTTGTTTACGTCAGTCGAGAATTCAATCCACGAACCTTTCATCGGGATTACACGTGCTGAGTAAAGTTTCGTTCCGTTTGTGTGCTTGCTCATTGAGAAGAACACACCTGGCGAACGGTGTAATTGTGATACAATAACACGCTCTGCTCCGTTGATAACGAATGAGCCACGACCATTCATATATGGAATGTTACCCAAGAATACTTCTTGCTCGATTGTCTCGAAGTCTTCGTTATCGGTATCATTACAAATCAAACGCAATTTTGCTTTTAAAGGCACAGCGTAAGTAAGACCACGGTCAATACACTCATCAACTGAGTATTTTGGTGGGTCGATGGTGTAATCGACGAATTCCAACACGTAGTTTTCACGTGAGTCGGCGATCGGGAAGTTTTCGGCAAATACATTGAAAAGCCCTTCCATTTTGCGATTTTCTGCTGGAGTCTCAATCTGGAAAAAATCTTGGAAAGATTTTACCTGAATATCCAAGAAGTCTGGGTATTCGATGAGCGGCTTTACCGTTGCGAAACTTTTTCTACCGGTTTCTGTCAGATTCAAGGTTTGAAAAGTTTTAGGTGAAAATTTCTTTTAAAAGGCTTTTAGCTTTTGAAAGTTAAATTTTTGCTTTTTTTTAATAAATTAAATTGAGCTAAAAACTAAATACTAATTACTAAAAACAGGTATATCATCGTAGTGGAGTGAATAATTATCCCTGTTCGACTATCCTACGAAAATAGTCGTGTATCGGATAAAAATTCTGCAAATGAAAAGAGTATTTATTCGGGGTAATCTTAAATAGGGTGCAAAAATACGAAATTATAATGAAAAAACAAGACTTTGTTATTAATTTTTCTTGTGTTTTTAAAATAAAGAGTTTGTTTTTTTAAGAAAAATGAAAAAACTGTCAAAAAAATTAGCTTTTTAGCTTTTTTGAAAATTGGTTTCAAATTTATGAAATAGAATTTGTATGCCACTAAAATGAGTTTTACTGTTTATTTCAAGCAAAGTGCTATAATTTTTATTTCCTGAATGGTTTAATTTTCTAAATCATGTTACTCACAAGAGGTGTATAAATTTTTCAAAATTTGGTAGTTTTGTTCATCGATAGAATTTTAGATTTATACGTTGATTATATTAAATCTAGATTTGTATAAACCAGTTTAATGGGCTTGTAGAATTTATTAAATAACGTAATTCAAGATAGTAATTTTACTTAACTATTTATCCATTTCGGATTTTGATTCAAAATATTTATGGACAACTGTAAAACCTTTGGTACGGGAGCATCAAACATAAGAGGATTTTCTGATGTTTGATGATACTATTCTTGAAAAACTTTGATACTCACGAAAATGACTTAATTTGATGGCTTTGAGAACATAGTAAGGCATAATATAAAAGGTGTCAATTTGTTAAGTGCTTTTTAAAATACCAATAAATACCCAAAAACATTACCCTCAAGAAAATTCCTGTTGCCGTTGAAACGTTAAAAAAGACAATTCGTTCTTGCGATATTAAATCAAAAAAAATCGAGCAAGTCCAATTTTCAAAAATGAATTAATGTAACAAATTATTGTGCAAGTAATTTTATATGGTCTGATTTTCAATCGGACCGGCGATGCATAATTAGGCGACAGTTAGTTTTCATCGTTTGATAATATGTGTTTTATTCAGCAAAAAAAGAACCGGTTTGCCGGTAAATTATAACAAAATCATCGATGCCAATATTGTTTTTTAAATTGAAAACAGCATTCAAAAACCTGCCAGCCATAATGATAAAGTTGGTACCTTTATAGAAATTCGATTCCCTGAAAATTATAAAAAAGTTAGATGCAGATATTAGCTTGAAGGCTTTCTGTGAATAAATAGCTTGCAAATTATGCATCATTCTTCACATTGATTGCTTAATTTTGTAAAAAATAGAGTTTTTATTTTTTCTGAAAACTTTACTTAAGCATAAAACATTAATTATCATATATTAATATAAATGGCACTTAGCGAACAAGAATTACTACGCCGTCAGAAAAGACAAGACCTCATGGCAATGGGCATCGACCCATATCCTGCTGATTTATATGAAGTAAACGTAACGGCGGCTGATATCGAAAAGAATTACGTTCAGGCTGCGGACAGCAATAATAAACTTGACTATAAAAATGTATCAATCGCTGGTCGTTTGATGTCGTTTCGTATCATGGGAAGTGCGTCTTTCGCTGAGTTGCAAGATTCTACAGGCCGTATTCAATTATATTTCCGTCGAGACGACCTTTGTCCTGACGAAGACAAAACTATATATAATACAGTTTTCAAGAAATTGCTTGATATTGGTGATATTATTGGCGTAAAAGGATATGTATTCACCACTCAAACTGGCGAAACTTCGATTCACGTAACCGAATTTAAAATTCTCAATAAATCGCTTCGTCCATTACCTGTCGTAAGAGAAGTTGAAGGCAAAATCTACGATGCGTTCACTGACCCTGAGCAACGCTACCGCCAACGCTACGTTGACCTCATCGTAAATCCGCAAGTAAAAGAGGTTTTCATCAAACGTGCAAAAATCATCAGCACGATGCGTAGAATGTTTGACGATAAAGGTTGGTTGGAAGTAGAAACGCCGATTTTGCAGCCTATTCACGGTGGAGCAGCAGCACGTCCGTTTGCAACGCACCATAATACGCTTGATATGCCTTTATATATGCGTATCGCCAACGAACTTTACCTCAAACGCCTCATTGTGGGAGGTTTTGAAGGTGTTTATGAGTTCGGAAAGATGTTCCGCAACGAAGGAATGGATCGCACGCACAACCCAGAGTTTACTTCACTAGAATTTTACGTAGCCTACAAAGACTATGAATGGATGATGGGAATTACGGAAGAGATTTTTGAGAAAGTAGCCATGGCCGTTCATGGCTCACCGACTTTCAAATTAGGTGAAAACGAATTGAATTTTGCTGGCCCATTTGCTCGTTTGAGTATTTTGGAAGCCATAGAAAAATATACAGGTTTAAACTTAGGCGAACTGACTGAAGAGGAAACTCGCACTTATTGTCGCCAATGGGGAATGGAAATTGACGATACAATGGGCAAAGCCAAATTGATTGATGAGATTTTTGGTGAAAAAGTAGAAGCAAATCTTATTCAACCGACATTTATCATAGATTATCCGGTCGAAATGTCGCCATTGACAAAGAAACACCGCTCGAAACCAGGTTTGGTTGAGCGTTTTGAATTATTTGTGAATGGAAAAGAGGTTGCCAATGCGTACTCAGAGCTAAACGACCCAATCGACCAACGTGAGCGTTTTGAAGAACAAGCAAGACTGGCAGAGCGTGGCGACGACGAAGCAATGGCAATGGACGAAGATTTCATTCGCTCGCTCGAATACGGGATGCCTCCAACCGCAGGAATTGGTATCGGTGTAGACCGCCTCACTATGATGTTGACCGATAACGTGAGTATTCAGGAAGTACTTTTCTTCCCGCAAATGCGACCAGAAAAGAAACAAGAACTCTCGCAAGTAGCTGATTATGAAGCTATTAATATCCCAGCCGTTTGGGTGCCAGCCTTACAAAAAATGGGTTTCGTGATGGTTTCGCAACTAAAGGAAGCCAACGCCAACAAAATATTCAATGATTTGGGTGGAATGAGAAAGAAACTCAAAATCGACGAAAAAATGCCAAGTAAAGAAGAAGTGGAAAAATGGGTTTCGTAGATAAAAAATCGTAGGAACGTCCAATCTGAACGTTCTTCTCGAGATACGTTTTTGATTTGATTTTGACGGGAACGTCCAATCTGAACGTTCTTCTCGAGATACGTTTTTGATTTGATTTTGACGGGAACGTCCAATCTGGACGTTCTATTTAGAAGTCGTTTTTGATTTGATTTTAATAGGAACGTCCAATCTGGACGTTCTATTTGTAAAACGTTTTTTATTTGATATTCGTAGGAACGTCCAATCTGGACGTTCATTCTAGAAGTCGTTTTTGATTTGATTTTGACGGGAAGGTCTAATCTGGACGTTCTATTTAGAAATCGTTTTTGTTTTGATTTTGACATGAACGTCCAATTTGGACGTTCTATTTAGAAATCGTTTTTGAATTGATTTTGACATGAACGTCCAATCTGGACGTTCTTTCTAGAAGTCGTTTTTGATTTGATTTTAATAGGAACGTCCAATCTGGACGTTCCTACGAATATCCAAATTGTATTTTTTGATGAAAATATCATTTTGTTAAACTTATGGGACATAAAACAGCCAAACAGTATCGACTACAAAATAGATGGTATGATGAGGAAGGTTATTATTTTCTAACAATCTGCACAAAAAATCGAATAAATTACTTTGGTCAAATTGAATTACAAGACTCGGAATACGTTTTAATAAAAACCCCAAAAGGGATAAAAATTGCAGAATTTATAGAAAATATTCCAAAATTTTACCCAAATGCTCAATTAATCGAGTGGTGTGTGATGCCAAATCATCTTCACCTCGTCATTCTTTTAGGAATAGAAAACTCAAAAAATATATTTTCTATTCCTACTTTAAAACTACCTAAAAAATTCAAAGCATCTCCAAGTCAATCAATTTCAGTCATAATTGGACAATTAAAAAAAGCTCTAACATTGTGGTGTCAAACCGAGAACCACGAGTTTGGGTGGCAATCAAGATTTCACGACCATGTGATTAGAAATGAAAAATCTTTGTTTTTTATTCAAGAATATATCAAAAATAATCCTAAAAGTTGGGGAGAAGATATTTTTAATAAAATCAATGAAGAAGAATATTTGAAAAAATATCACGCATTTGACTCGTTATAACATCCAATCTGAATGTTCGATAAAAATGTTGTGGGAACGTCCAATCAGGAGATATATTTTAAAATTATATCCCAAAAAAACGTCCAGATTAGACGTTCCTACGATTTGCATCAAACCATTTATCAAAAAAGCCCATATACGTCTCACTTTCAGCAACTTAACAAATATTTTACAGCACCATTTGCAAACAATCTAAAAACTTTTATTTATCTTGCCTTGCAAATATGCAATCGCTAATTTCTAAATGTTTTATGAGCAGGAAAGTGTTAGTTTTAAATGCCGATTATAGTGCATTAAGTATTTGTACCGTGCCAAAGGCTTTTTTATTGGTTTATCTCGATAAGGCTGAGTTAGTCGTTGATTCTCCCAAAGGAATGCTTCGCACTGTCGATAAGACTTATCCGCTTCCGTCAGTCATAAGACTCAATCATTATGTCAGTTTGCCATTTAAAGGCGTGATGCTCAGTAGGCAAAATGTTTTTAGGCGAGACGGAAATAAGTGTATTTATTGCGGAAGCCACGACGACCTTACCCTCGACCACGTTTTACCAAAATCAAAAGGCGGAAAAACCAACTGGGATAACCTTGTAACCGCCTGCCGCCGCTGTAATTCACGCAAAGGCGATCTCACCCCCGAAGAAATCGGATTCTCTCTCCCCAAAAAACCTTACAAACCTTCTTTTATTATGTTTTTACGAGATTTCGCAGGCTCTATCGAAGAGAACTGGCTGCCTTTTCTAGGAACAAAAGAACGTGCGTAAGTGCTCTATACAAACATAAATTATTGATAATCAAACCTGTAAGTCGTGAAAGTCCTTGCAGGTTTTTGCTTTTAAATATTAAGAGAGCGTAAATACTGCTTTTTCTTAAATACTACTTTCTTTTGATAATTACAGGTCTATTTTATCCCACATAATCAATTTCCCATGTCAACTAATACTTTCGACATCAATGGACTTTCTCAACAAGAAGTTTTAGCAGCCAGAGAAAAATTTGGTAGTAATAGTCTCGACTATAAAAAAGAAAATGGTTTTTTGAAAGCCGCAAAAAGCCTCGTCAAAGAGCCAATGGTGATTTTATTGCTCTTTGCCTCGATAATTTATTTCATCAGTGGTGATTTTGGTGATGGCATTTTCTTGTCATCTGCCATAGTATTGGTGGCTACGATTTCATTCTATCAAGATTCCCGCAGCCGCAATGCCCTCGAAAAACTCAAAAATTTTACGCAACCGACTTGTAAAGTTATTCGCGATGGCGAAATTGTCGAAATTTCGAGCGAAGTGTAAGTACTTGGCGATAGTTTGATGGTGGAAGAAGGAACGTCGATTTCTGCCGATGGAATTATTATTCGCTCAAATGATTTTTCGGTCAATGAATCGATTCTTACTGGCGAATCACTTTCGGTCGAGAAAGACTCTAGCAAGGAAGATAACCTTATTTTTAGAGGAACGAGTGTAGCCAGCGGTTTGGCAATTGCCACAATTACGGCCATCGGCAATGAAACTAAATTGGGTAAAATCGGTAAAAGTCTCGAAAGTATCGAAGAAGAAGAAACGCCTTTGGAGTTACAAATAAGTAGTTTTGTAAAGAAAATGGTCATTGTTGGGGCTATAGTTTTCTTGGTTGTGTGGGGAATCAATTTTATTAAATCGCACGATGTTTTAGATAGTTTGCTCAAAGCCCTAACGCTTGTGATGAGTATTCTGCCCCAAGAAATTCCCGTGGCATTCACGACTTTTATGGCATTGGGAGCATGGCGATTAATGAAAATGGGAAGATTAGTTAAACAAATGAAGACCGTAGAAACGCTGGGAAGTGCAACCGTCATTTGTACGGATAAAACAGGTACAATTACCGAAAATAAAATGTCGTTGGCAAAGATTTTTGTGCTGAGTTCGGATAAAATTTCTGAGCTAGAAAATACAATGACCGATGCCGAGAAAAACCTGATAGAAATCGCCATGAGGGCAAGAGAGCCGATTCCTTTTGACCCTATGGAAATTGCATTGCACGCTGCTTATGCAAAAATAATTTCGCAAGAAGAACGCCCAAACTTTGAATTGGTTCATGAATATACGTTGGGAGGAAAACCGCCCATGATGACACATATTTTTGTAAATAAAGCAGGAAAACGCTTCATTGCTGCCAAAGGAGCGGCAGAGGCTATAATAAATGTGAGTATTTTGACCGATGCCGAAAAACAAAAAATCAAAGAAGTAACTGAAATTTTGGCAAAAGAAGGTTACAGGATTTTAGCAGTTGGGGAGGCTCAACTTCATGGAAATAATTATCCAGCAACCCAACAAGAATTTGAGTTTTATTTCAAAGGTTTAGTGGCCTTTTATGACCCACCAAAAATGAATATAGAGGCGGTTTTGAATAGTTTTTATAAAGCAGGAATTGACGTAAAAATTATCACGGGCGATAACGCCGCCACAACTACAGCTATTGCCAAGCAAATTGGTTTCAAAGGTTACGAAACCAGTCTCACGGGCGATGAATTGATGCAATTATCGGAAACTGAATTGCAAAAAAGAGTAAAAGACACCAATCTTTATACCCGGATGTTTCCAGAAGCAAAGTTACGCATCATCAATGCTTTAAAAGCCCAAAATGAAATTGTAGCCATGACAGGCGATGGCGTAAACGATGCTCCTGCTCTAAAAGTAGCACATATTGGCATTGCGATGGGCAAAAAAGGGACAGAAATTGCCAAACAATCTGCTTCCTTGATTTTGGTTGAAGATGATTTATCGAAAATGGTTGATACCGTTGCAATGGGACGAAAGATTTATACCAACCTCAAAAAAAGCTATTCAGTACATTATTTCGATTCATATTCCGATAGTTTTGACAGTATTTATTCCATTGGTTTTGGGTTGGTTGTTTCCAAATATCTTTTCGCCCGTTCATATTATCTTTTTGGAGTTGATAATGGAGCCAACCTGCTCGATTATTTACGAAAACGGACCAATGGAAAAAAACACAATGAGTCAGCAACCAAGACCAGCAACTAATACTTTTTTTTATTTGGAAAGAATTGACTATCAGTATATTTCAAGGCTTAATGATTACGGCAGGAACTTTGGCGGTTTATCAATACGGTGTATATGAAGCCTATAATGAATCGCTTACTCGCACGTTGGTTTTTGCTTCACTCATCATTGCCAATATTTTCTTGACTTTGGTCAATCGTTCGTTTTATTATTCAATTTTAACAACTTTGATGTACAAAAACAACCTCGTGTTATTGATAATCTCCATTACTTTGGTTTTGCTGGGCTTGCTGATTTTTGTACCACCGTTGGCCAATTTCTTTGGTTTTGTACCAATAAACATCGCCCAATTTGGCATTTGCACTGCCATTGGCTTTATCTCGGTGATTTGGTTTGAGGTGGTGAAATGGTGGAAGAGGAAGCAGATGTGATATTATTGCGGAGAGTTATTTAACTCTCCGCAATAATATTTTCAAACCGGTAATTTCTTCTTACTCATAAATTTCGTAAGGGCTTTTTGCACTTCGTTGGCAATGAATTCTTTCAATTCTTGCTGTTCTTTTTCAATGTGTTCTTCAGACGGAGAGCTTGTCAATAGTTGAATTCTTAGTACCCTTTCCATTTGCCATAGCGTTTCGGTCGTGAAATTATGCGTACCGCTCAACCAGCGACTTACTTCCGAAGGTTTTTTGCCCATCATAAAAGCAAACTCTTGGTTGGTCAGCCCTCGTGACCGCAACGCTTCGGCAATTTTTACGGCAAGCCCCATTCGGCGGTCATTTTGTTCGCTCAATTCCCTCGGAATTCGTTCTGCAATTCTTTTTATTATGGGACTGTCATACTGTCTTGGCTTATTCATTTGTGTCAGTTATAAAGTTTCCAAAGTCTGTGAGATAGTTTTTTTATTTGTTGACAGCTTTAGCTGAGGAATAAAGGCAATAAAATCAATTATTAGCTTTAGCCAAAATTCAAATAGGTTTTGGCTAAAGCAGTTGCAGGCTATTGTAATTTTTAATCAAAATCACTTCTCAGGCACAATCAATGCAGGAATTGCCTTTTGTTTATACATTTCGTTGAATTTGGCTACTTCTACATTGATGAGTTTATCTAAGGTTACTTTGTGAGTTTCCCATTCTTTTGTTAGGTCGTTTAGGCGAGTTGTTGCTCCAGCGGTTGGGCGTGGGTCGTGTACGTCTACACGATTTTTTAGGTCGAGCAATTCGGCATTAAGGCGATTATAAAAATTAATCACATCTTGGAAAGTCTCTTGTTTTGGCGTAATTAGGTTTTCTTCCCAAGCCGTTATTTTCTTCAAAACAGCCTTTCCTGTGTCAACCAAAGCTACCATATCTTTATTGTCTTTCAGTAATGCCGTGATGTTTTCAATCTGGCTTTTCACTTTTCTCATTCTATTGACCGAGTTGTGAATGTCTTTTGTTTGCATCTCAATTTTAGCAAGCATGGCTTGCTGAGCATCAAAATCGACTTTGGTAGCTTTCAGACGTGGGTCGGCAATGATGCTAGCTTCGGTCATTGAAGTGTCTTTTTCGGCAATAAGTCTTATTTTGAAGGTATTTGGAGCTACTAAAGAGCCGCGGTAATCGCCATTGACAAAAACCTTGCTGATGCCTGCAATGCCTTCTCGACGCATATCCCATGCAAAACGATTGATGCCTTTTTTACTCGGAATTACTGCTTTTTCGGCAGGCCCACCTTCGTATTTTTGAAAAGTCAAATCCTTTTTATTATCGTAAGTTCTGATGATATTTCCTTGATTATCAAGTATTTGTAGTACAACATTTGAGCTATCCATATCTTTTGGTAAGAAATAATCTACTATCACGCCATTCATTGGGTTTTGACCAACACCTGGAGCTGGTTCGGGTGGCGTTTGAGAATCAAACTTTACGTTTGCTTTTGGATTATATACTTTAGCTTTAGTTTCGGTCAGAAGGTTTTCAGATTGTTGTAAAGCAGACAAATCATCTAAAATCCAAAAGGCACGTCCAGCCGTAGAAGCCACCAAATCATTGTCGTGTACAATTAGGTCAGTGATTGGCACAACTGGTAAATTTAGCTGCAATTTCTGCCAATTTTCACCTTGATTATACGAAATATAAAAGCCTAATTCGGTGCCACAATACAACAAACCTTTGCGTTTTGGATCTTCTCTCACCACCTTCGCAAAGCTCTCATTTTCAATACCTTGCGTGATTTTCTTCCATGTCTTTCCGTAATCTTTTGTTACGTAAATCAAAGGTGTAAAATCATTGAAACGATATTTGGTAGCCACAATATAGGCCGTTGCGGGGTCATGCGGAGAAACTTCGATGCTGTGTATTAAGCTTTCATCTAAATCTTTTGGCGTAATATTTTGCCAGGTTTTGCCATCGTCTTGCGTGATGTGTACCAAACCGCAATCGCTACCTGTGTATAAAACGCCCTCTTTGTGAGGCGAAACCGCAATGTAGGCCAAAGTATTATAAACTTCGCCGCCCGCACCCTCGTTGGTATATGGGCCGCCGCCATCTTCTTGCTTAGTTTTATCGTTTCGGGTTAGATCTCCACTAATTACTTGCCAATTTTGACCATTATCGCTGCTTTTCAAAACCACATTTCCACCATGATAAATTGTGCCGTTTTTGAAAGGCGAAGCCATGATTGGGGAATTCCAATTGAAGCGGTATTTTTGAAGTTTGGGCGTTACGGCCAAACCAATATTTGGATACGCCATTACATCTTTCGTAATACCAGTTTTGGTGTCAAAAACTTCAATATTTCCTTGGTAACAACCGCCATAAATTACTTCTGGATCGTTGGGATTATCGAAAGCAATGTAGGCCGACTCGCAGCCTGGGCCTGTAAACCAATCTTGGCGTTCGATACCCGTTCCGTTGGTGCGAGAAACCGTTCCAAGCGAACTATTATCTTGCTGACCACCGTAAACGTAGTAAGGAAAACGGTTGTCGGTAATTACTCTATAAAACTGTGCCGTTGGTTGGTTATTTTGGCTGCTCCAACTTACTCCACCGTTGAACGAAATATTTGCTCCCCCATCGTTGGCGTTTATCATTGTTTGGTTATTCGTTGGATTTATCCAAAGATCGTGATTATCGCCGTGAGGCACACGCACAGGAGTAAAACTACGTCCACCATCACTCGATTTCAAGAATGGGGCATTCATAATATACACTAAATCGGCATTAAGTGGGTCGGCAAAGATTTCGATATAATACCAAGCACGGGTTATTGTGATTCTTTGTTTCGATGATTGTGTCCAGGTTTTTCCCGCATCATCACTTCTATAAACACCTGCTTTATCGCCTTCGGCTTCGATATTGGCATAAACTCTGTTAGGATTTGCTCTCGAAACCGAAACGGCTGCTTTTCCAATGTTTTTAGGCAAACCTTCGGTCATTTTTATCCAAGTATCGCCACCGTCAACTGATTTATATAAAGCACAACCTGCTCCTCCACTTTCAACTTTCCAAGGGTAGCGGCGGTGTTGCCACATAGCAGCGTACAAAATTCTTGGATTCATCATGTCCATGCTCAAATCGGCACAGCCAGTATTTGCATCAACATAAAATATTTTTTGCCAAGTTTTGCCACCATCAGTGGTGCGATAAATCCCTCGATCTTCGTTAGGGCCGTGCAAAGCACCTTGAGCTGCTACATAAACAACATCAGAATTATTAGGGTGAATTCTGACTGCCGCAATATGTTTGGTTTTTTCGAGTCCAAGGTTTTTCCAAGTTTTTCCTGCATCGGTCGATTTATAGATGCCATCACCGTGGGAGGTCATCATGCCGCGAACTGGATGTTCGCCCATTCCGACGTAGAGCACGTTTGGATCAGATTCAGCAACGGTGATTACCCCGACTGAACCGGTTTTAAGTTGACCATCCGAAATATTTTTCCACGAAATACCTGCATCTTCGGTTTTCCAGATTCCTCCGCCTGTCGAGCCAAAATAATAAGTCATTGGGTTTTGTTTCACGCCCGTAGCCGTTACGCTTCTTCCACCACGAAATGGGCCTATATTTCGCCATTTTAATCCTTTGTAAAGGTCGGGGTTGAAAGTGTTTGTCGTAGTTTGAATACTTGCTTTTTGGGCAAAGGATATACTGAAAAAACATAATAGTGTTAGAAAAAGAGATAAAGTTTTCTTCATTTTGTTGATAGTTTAGGGAGTTTATTGGGTAAAAATAAGTGAAAAATCAGAGTTTTTATAATTTAATTTAAAAGTCAAATTCTACTCGTAGGAACGAGCAATTTGGACGTTCCTGCCAGAATCTGGGATTTTGTATTCTCAATATAAGCTAAATTGTTGTTTTGGCTTAGAAATTTAGAATTTCTTTTATTTTGGTTAAAATTTGTTTGTAAAAAAAAGGCTTTCCTCTCATGCAGGAAAGCCTCAATAATGACAAGAAACGATAATTATTTACTTTTCTCAAATGCATCTCCTTTCACAAACCATGAAAATCCAAAGGCTTCCAAGGCAATTACTTCAAACCAAAAAGTTAGATTACGCTCGTTAAACTCAGGTCCAGAATATACCCAAAAACAATTATTTATTATCATCAACATTGAAAGTTGCATTTGTGACTTGAATGTAGCTTTTAATTCAGGCAGAACGAAACCTTTAGGGTCTCCTTTTTTCTTTGTAAATAGAAAAATCGACATCAAAGCCAAACTTCCTAAAAATATGCCTGCCATAGCAATATGAAATTTTTCTCTAAATAGATTATCATTCAAATGAGTAATCACATAGTTACAATTTGAAGTGTTACAGTTACAGTCAATATTGTAGGTAGGAAAATAAAGAAGTAATAGAGCACCTACTCCTGCAATGGACGAAAGAATGAAATCAATGGATTCGTAACCTTTATAAACTAATAGGAAGATAGCCAATAAACTTACGATGATTATAAATACAGTACCTGCACGCGCGTAAAAGTAATGGCTGATTGAGTCAAGTGGACTATATACGCTACTATGCAGTAGTAAAAGTAACCATATCAGCAATGGTAAAAGCATACCCAAAACTCCGACTAAAATTCGGAGAGTGCTTTGCTTTTCTAAGCTAATAACCTGGGTATTTTTATAGTCTGGAATGAGGTTTTCCATCATATTGGGAGTATAGTTTTTTTTCATAATTTTTTTTTGTCGAAATTATGAGAAGTTTTTCGAGAATAAAAATCGAATACATATTTTTTAATTATCGGTAACTATTTAATTATTAGTAATAAATAAAGTTTGCTTCTCCATAAACAGCTTTACTCGTCGATTTTGCTTCGTGTAAGTTTATTAACATTGCAGGCTATTGGCATAGTCCTAACAAAACCTTTAGTTTTGATTCTCTTTGGTAAAATAAGTAACAAATGTATTTGTCGATTACATACATTTAGCTACTTAGATGCAGAGAAATTAAGCAATGAAACTGGATGCTTATACTTGTGAATTGCATATTGATATAGGAAAGATTTTTGATAATGGTTTTATTGAAACCAAACTATCATTTTACACTAATCTTAATGAATTTACTGCCAAAAAATACAAAAATGTTTGTACAGAAAAATAGAACAATAAAAAAAATGCTGCTCAAAACTTGATTATAATAAATAATAGCCACCAAGCAAAGTACAGAAAGTATGAGAGCAATAAAAGGAAAAATCGGATAAAAAGGAGCTTTATAAGGCCGAATAAGGGTTGGCTCTTTTGTACGAAGTATAAATAAGCTAATCATGCTCATGATGTACATCACGATTGCACCAAGCACCGACATAATAATAATTTGGTCGGTTTTGCCTGAAAAAATTGCTAAAAATCCAACTAATCCGCCAATGATTAAGGCCCAATGTGGAGTTTGATAGCGACGATTGACTCTTGCTAAAAAATCAGGCAAATAGCCACCACGAGCCAAAGCGTAGATTTGCCGAGAATACCCAATAGTATTTCCGTGAAAAGAGGCAATAAGTCCGAAAAGCCCTAAACCCGTAAATAATTTCGACCAAGCGTTTGTTTCACCGAGTGCCATTGCTAGTGCTTCGGGCAACGGATGGTCGATTTCGCTCAATAAACGCCAATCACCTATACCACCGCTCAAAATCATGATTCCGATAGAAAGAACAACCAGCGTTAGAATGGCCGAAATATAGCCTTTAGGAATGGTTTTATTTGGATTTTTTACTTCTTCGGCCAGCATTGCTACGCCCTCAATAGCCACAAAAAACCAAATTGCAAACGGAATACCTGCAAAAACACCATTGGCAGTTATGCTTGAATTTGCCAAAAAGTTTTCAGTTTTAAACGCAGGGAAAATGAGTATCATGAAAACCAAAATCTCAGCAACCGAAAGGGTAGTGACAAGCAGCGAAAAATTGGCCGATTCTCTTATGCCAAATAAATTAATACTGATAAAAACTACATAAGCAATAATGGCGGTTGTGAGTACAGGAATTGCGGGATTTAGAAAATTAGCGTAGCTACCCAAGGCCATTGCTATGGCTGGTGGAGCCAAAACGAAATCAACCAATGTGGCAAAACCAGCAACGAAGCCACCAATTGGGCCTATCGCACGAAAAGCGTAAACAAATGGCCCGCCTGCCTCTGGAATTGAGGTTGTAAGCTAGGTATAAGAAAAAATAAATGTTAGATAAAGAACCGTTACTAAAAGCACAGATACCAAAAAGCTTATAGTTCCTGCCACACTCCAACCGTAATTCCAGCCAAAATATTGTCCAGAAATTACCATTCCGACCGCAATTGCCCAAAGTTGGGTTGTTCCTAAAACTTTTTTGAGTCCTATTTTGCTGTGGTCTGGCGGTTCTCTCATTGTTTAGAATTTTATTAATTTTTAGCGAAATTAATAAAATTCTAAGGTTTTGAATGTTTTTTTATAGTTTTGTTTCGCAAAGCAATAGTATCGGCGGCAGTCTACCGATTTCACTATTGTATTTCACCATACTTTAAAATTTTTTATCTAAACAAGTTAGATTCTTGTTCTACTGGCGATGCTTAGTCTACTCTATAATTTTTTAATACACGCTTATTCGTTCACAATCAGCATAATAGTTCCGTTTAACTCAAAGGCAAAGTTTTGGGTCGAGGGTAGAAAAAATATTTTTGAGCGGCTTGGTTCGACATCTCTCACCAACCGTGGTTCGAGATCGCTCGTTTGGTTTCATTGTGCTTCTTTGGGTGAATTTGAACAAGGCCGACCGGTTATTGAAGCCTTTCGGGTGAAATATCCTGCCTATAAAATCTTGGTGACATTCTTTTCTCCATCGGGATATGAAATCAGAAAGAATTATACCGGTGCAGATTTTATATTTTACCTTCCAGCTGATACGCCCCAAAATGCAAAAAAGTTTATAGAAATCGTAAAACCGTCTATAGTGTTTTTTGTGAAGTATGAATTTTGGAGAAATTATTTGACTGAACTCGAAAAACAACATATTCCAGTGATTTCGTTTTCGGCTATTTTTCGCCCCAATCAATTATTCTTTAAATCTTATGGAGGGTTTTACAGAGAAATTTTGACGAAATTCAAGCATATTTTAGTTCAAAATCAAGAATCATTTGATTTACTTAAAAGTATTAATATTCAGCAAATTACACTCGCAGGCGATACTCGTTTCGACCGTGTGAAACAAATTGTGGATGCAAAAAGCGGAACGCCTGCCGAAGCCATCCAAATTGTCAAAGATTTCAAGGTAAATCGACAAGTATTCATGGTGGGGTCGGCTTGGCAAACTGATATGGAAGTTTTAATTCCGTTGATGAATTTACTTAAAAACGATTCAAATTTAACTTTCGTAATCGCTCCGCACGAACTTCATCGAGAAGAAATTAACGCTTGGCAAAAGCAAATTGAATCAAAAAGTATTTGTTTTTCGGAAGTAAAAACTGATACCAAACTGATAGATTATCAGGTACTTATTATTAATAATATTGGTATGCTTTCATCACTTTATCAGTACGCCGATTTTGCATTTATTGGTGGTTCATTTGGTAAAGGTTTGCACAATATCTTGGAGGCCGCAACCTTCGGAATGCCCATTTTATTTGGCAATAAAACGTATCATAAATTCCAAGAGGCAGTCGATTTAGTCAAACAGGGCGGAGCTTATGCCATAGAGTCAACTGATGATTTAGGAGAAATATTAAACGATTTACGCTCAAACGAAGTAAAAAAGAAAAAAGCTGATAAGATTTCGCAGAATTATGTTTTGCAGAATATTGGTGCTACCGAAAAAGTGATGCAAATAGTAGAATCAATTCTTTAAAATTAAGTAAACTCCTCCCACAATGAATACACCACCTGCAATACGCCAGCCGTTGATTTGGTGCAATTTAAAACCCAAAAGTCCATAATGGTCAAGTAACATTGCGGTCATTAATTGTCCTGCCACAATTAAGCAAATCATATTGGCCGAGCCAATTTTTTGTATGCTTAAAATGACGGTTGTTACAAAAAATGCACCCAGCACCCCACCTGTTAGTTTCCACCATTCCAAAGATTTCAAGGTGTCTATTGTCGGTACCGATTCTTTGAAAAAAGGAGTTATCAAAATCAAGCCAAGCAAACCAGATGCAAAAGAGATGATAGCTGCATAAATTGGATTATTAATTGATCTTCGCAACTCCGCATTCACACCCGATTGCGTGCTATTGGTAACACCACACAAAAAGGCTAGTATATAATAAATGATGCTCATGATTGTAGATTTTGGTAGGAATCGAACGTTAATTGCCACCTGATTTAGCTGGTGGATATTTAGAATGGACAAAGTAATTATATAATATTTTTTTTTCATAGCATAGAGTTCGCAGACCCTACGCTATGAAAAAATGGTTTTATATGAAAATAAGGTGATATACAGTTTTTTAAATAATCACCTTGCCAAGCATTGTGATATAGATTTTGATACCTTCCTCGATTTCATCAAGATAAATAAACTCGTCGGCCGTGTGCGAGCGAGCCGAATCGCCCGGCCCCATTTTCAAAGATGGACAATCAAGCAAAGCCTGGTCAGAAGTAGTTGGCGAACCATAAGTATTTCGTCCCATGGAAATTCCTGCTTGCACGATTGGATGTTCTTTTGGAATACTAGACGGACGTAAACGAATCGAACGAGGTACAACTTCACTTTCGATGTTTTTTTTCACAACATCCGTAATTTCTTCCAAAGTATATTGTTCTGTTACGCGAATATCTACCGTAAACTTGCAAGTATCAGGCACAACATTGTGTTGTGTACCTGCATTTATCATTGTTACACTCATTTTGATTGTTCCAAGATTTTCAGAAACTTTCGGGAATTTATAGTCTTGAAACCACGCAATATCTTTTACGGCTTTATAAAGTGCATTTTCTCCTTCGTCACGAGCCGCATGACCCGATTTTCCATGAGCTATACAATCCAAAACCAAAAGACCTTTTTCGGCAACCGCTAAGTGCATTTGGGTTGGTTCGCCCACAATCGCAAACTCGATTTCGGGCATTTCTGGTACTAAAATTTCTAGACCATCACGCCCTGAAATTTCTTCTTCGGCACTTACCGCCATCACGACATTATACTTCAAATCGTTTCTATCATAATAATAGCAAAACGTAGCTATCAACGATACTAAACAACCACCTGCATCATTGCTGCCAAGGCCGTAAAGTTTACCTTCTTTCACCAATGGATTAAGCGGATTTAGTGACCAAGATGGGTTAGGTTTTACGGTATCGTGGTGGGAATTTAATAAAACCGTTGGTTTTGAGGCATCAAAATACTTGTTTTTTGACCAAATATTATTCTTTTTACGTCGAAAAGGAATATTTCTTTCTCTGAAAAATTCTTCTAGAATCGCCGCAGTATTATCTTCTTGTTTACTAAAAGATTCAGTCTGAATTAAATCTTTAAGAAGCTCAATGGCATCTTTTGTAAGTGTCTGTACTAATTCTGAATTTTGAAGCATAAATACAATGTTGAATGATTGAATGAGCGAATGAGTGAATTTTCTTCTGATTTGTTCAAATAATTATGACTTATATTGTTGACTGTCAACTGTTGACCGTGAACTTACAGAATAATCTGCGTTCCTCGAATGCCTTCTGTAACGGCTTGTTTAAGTTCGTCAGCATGGCAAATCGTTACTTTCGCAACTCCTCTTTGAAGTGCCGCAAAAGCATTATCAAGTTTCGGAATCATGCCAGCATTGATTGCTCCTGAAGCCTTATAATAGGCATAGATTTTTGGCGTGAGTTGAGAAATTATAGAATTATCATCATCTGGGTCTGAAAGTACGCCTTTTTTTTCAAAGCAGTAAATTAGATTTACTTCATACTGCTCGGCCATCGCTACTGCTACCGACGATGCTTGCGTATCGGCGTTTGTATTGAGCATATTTCCTTCTTTATCAAAGGTCAGCGGAGCAAATATTGGTGTTAAATTATTCTGCAAAAAGTTGTCAATCAAATTATTATCGACTTTTTCTATATCGCCAACGTAGCCGTAGTCAATGTCTTTTACGACACGCTTTTTTGACAAAATCACACCACCATCAGCACCAGTTAGACCAAGAGCATTACAGCCTATAGCCTGTAATTGTGCTACAATTTGCTTATTTACAAGTCCGCCATAGACCATCGTAACTACTTCAAGCATTGGTAAATCAGTAATTCTGCGGCCATC
>CAMAQF010000060.1 GCA_945860265.1 Emticicia agri
CCAATCGCACCTTTATGGAATTGAAATTATTTGATTGTTCAACTTCTGAACCATCAAGGTTTTACTCCAATCGCACCTTTATGGAATTGAAATACATATCGGGTCAGCTAACATTAGTGAGTTATACAGACTCCAATCGCACCTTTATGGAATTGAAATTTGCTTCGTCTTCATCACGCTGACGTTGCAGGTCTAACTCCAATCGCACCTTTATGGAATTGAAATTATTTGATTGTTCAACTTCTGAACCATCAAGGTTTTACTCCAATCGCACCTTTATGGAATTGAAATACCAGTATTATTATTTAATATTTGGTCTACCGAATACTCCAATCGCACCTTTATGGAATTGAAATTTATAAGTACCAAACCGCACACCCGAACGGTATCCACTCCAATCGCACCTTTATGGAATTGAAATATGAAATGTATAAAGATATAAATGATACAATACAAAACTCCAATCGCACCTTTATGGAATTGAAATCTTTTTAAAACTTTTGAAAGTAAAGATTCTCTTTTTACTCCAATCGCACCTTTATGGAATTGAAATTTAATCAACCAAACTAAAGCCCGTCCACACAATAAAACTCCAATCGCACCTTTATGGAATTGAAATAACGAGGTTAATTATATAACCTTTAGGAATAACGGACTCCAATCGCACCTTTATGGAATTGAAATCAGTTAAATCCGTTTGAGTAAATGCAGGGTCAAAAAACTCCAATCGCACCTTTATGGAATTGAAATGTCGTAACCGTTCCGACCCCTAGGGCAGTATTATAACTCCAATCGCACCTTTATGGAATTGAAATAGGAAAGATTGACCACATTTATTGCAGAAATCACTCATTAATTCAATAATTTTGTCTAGTTGAGGCACTCATTTCTAAGGTTGTAGCTATGTGTCCAAACTGACCTCCATTGGGTTTTGTACTGAGTGGACGAAGATTCTTTTTCGTAGAAAATAAATCAATTAGGGTGGCATTGACTAATTATGCGAGTCCTTTCTAAGGTCCTTTTTTGCATGTTGTTCATGTAAAAGCGTAACTTTTCCCTCCAACAATTTAATTTATTGAGCTTAAGGGGCTATAATAGTTTCAAATTTTGATATGATTCCTATTACTAACAGGATGGAAAAACATTAATATTTTTTATTCAATCTAACTAATTCAGTAGAACCTGAGTCATAACCAAATATTAAAAGAAACCTCATTCAATTAGATTTTATACTGAAGGTTGGTCTCCACAAAGGCACGAATAATCGGTTCACCGTCTGCAACAAGTTTTACCGAGCATAATCTCAGGACATTCATATTATTTCGTGCCTTTGTGAAAGAACCAAACTTACTTCATTACAGCTTTCATCATCAAATCGGCTACAAACTGATTGCCAATTTCATTCAAATGCACGCGGTCAGTTGTCAAAATGCTAGACTCCTTATTTGTCGGATTATTTTTGAGGTTATAACCAATAAATTCTTTGCGTAAATCAACGAGCTGGCAATCGAATTTTGCTGAAATCGTGCGGATTATATTTGAGAAATGATTCAGATCTCCATCTTGCTGATTGCTATTATCAGTACGTTCGCCGATGGCAGCAGGCGTGCAGCAGATTACTTTAATTCCCTGCGACTGCATTTTTTTAATGAGGGAAGTATAGAAATTACCAAATTTATCGGCATCGGTACCTGTTCCGTAGCTGGCTTTGTGCCAAACATCATTTACGCCCACATAAATTACGACCACATCAGGCTTTTGAGAAAGTACATCCTCTTCCATTCTTAGGTACAAATCATACACTTTATTTCCACCAATACCAGCTCCTATTAGTTGGAATTTATCTTTAATGCCTTGTTTTTCAAGCATTTCTTTCATTTTGGTGATGTATCCACCAGGATTTACGCCCGCTTGCGTGATAGAATCGCCAAAGAAAATTACTTTGGTAGGTTTGTCTTGTGTAAGAGAAAACATTGAAAGTGAGAGTAAAACTAACAATAGAGTTTTGAAAGAGGTTTTCATTGAGTTTTATTAAAATAGATTGGTTGAATATAAACAGACGAAAGTAAAAAGATATTGGCAGAAAACAAAAAACAGCGTTTCGGAAAGTTCCAAAACACTGTCTAAATCCCCTAAACTAAAAACTTACTAATCTTTTTTACTTCACCTGTATCGAGCGAAATTCAGCTGGTATTGGTGCAGTTGTCTCCAAATTTATTTCTTTCGTGATTACTTCTTTGCCATTTGATATTTCAAAACGATAATTGCCATCTGATAAGCCAACTAAGTCAAATTTCTTTGAAAACTTAACTGCTTTTTTACCGATAAGCTCCGAATAAATCACTTCGTTACGGTCGTTTTTCAAGGTAATATCCAATGCTTTTCCCTCTTGCTTTTCTACTAAAACATTAACTTTTAGTGAGTTAATGACATGGTACAAACCTACTTCAAATGTGCGTTTGCTAACGCTTTTGCTTTCATCTTTTTTACCGATTGGCTCATATGCTAATACTGTTGAGAATGTAAATACACCTGCTACAAGAGCGATTGCGAAATTTTTAAGAGTCTTTTTCATAATTTTGTCTGGCGGCGAACCGCATTTTTAAATGTTTGTAATTTTTATAGCTTTTCGATTATAGGATGCTGTGATTGTTAGCTACGCTACGATGTTTTGCCTATTAGGTCAATAAAACTGATAAGCGGTATTAATAACTTAAAGTGCCTTTTCCTTTAATGATTTCTTTGGTAATAATATATTCACCGTTAGTGATTTCAATAAAATATTTACCAGTTTCGATTGAAGAGAAATCAAATCTGAAATTATATCCAGTAGCTTTTTTGCTGATTCTTTCTTCACTCAATACAGTACCGTTTTCGTTCATCAATTTTACGGTAGCGGTTTTGCCGGCATCTTTTGTGAATGATAAATTCAATTTCAATGAGTTTACTTTTCCAACTTCATACATTCCTACTTTGAGATTCGTCATTTTGTAGTTTAGAACCAAATTTGAGGTCGTAGCAGCTTCGTTTTTCTCTAATTTTTTATCTTCGGCATTTGCATTGAAGAATACTGTAGTTGCTAATAAAGCGATGGTGATTTTTGATTGTAAAGTTTTCATAATTTTGTGTATTTAATGTTTTACTTTTTAATTGTTTTTGTTTTGTAGATTCAAAAATAGTAACCCGATTTAAGCTCCGAATACTTAAGTAATGAAGTAAGTAATCTTTATAATGAAATTTTTCTTCTACGTGATTCGGCTCATTATAAATTCTTTTTTTCTTAAATTCTATCTGCCTTGTTTGATGACTCAAAGCTATGTTTAAACTTAGTACTATGTAATGCAAACTACTCAAATGGTTATTTTAAAAGGACGAGTGGCGATTAGACTTGATGACTTCAAAATGACTTGCTAACAATATTTTATTTTCTTTTAAACCCATTTGAATATTATTAATAGATAAAAACAAAATATTATTTTGTTTTTATGCCAAATTTTCTACTGATGATTTATTACTGCTTAAAATAGCCGTTCCAAGAAATCAAAAGCTACATCAAATATTAGTTAAACTATTACTTATCAACCACTTAGGTAAACTTATCAAAACTAAGAAGCTTTAGAGTAGTCAAAAAAATGTCCATTTTCGTACAATTAAATATCATTTTCGTACAATATTTGATTTTGATTCACAAAACTTTATTACATTTGAGTGTAAAATAATCAACCTTTAATACTGAGATGAAAAAAGTTAAAATCATTGCATCGATTGCATTCGCCATGCTTCTTAGTGCAAAATCTTATGGACAATCTTCTTCTACCCCACCTGCGGTTTCACCGATGCCGATGAAACCCGAAATGACAGAAATTTGGAACCCAGAAGTTACGGTTGTAACTCCAGGAAAAACAAGTGCCGATGCACCATCAGATGCGATTATATTATTTGATGGCAAAGATTTATCACAATGGGTAAGTGCCAAAGATGGTTCGGCTGCCCCATGGGCAGTGATTGATGGACGCATGGAAGTTGTGCCAAAAACTGGTGATATTAAAACAAAATTAAAATTTGGAGATTGTCAACTACACATCGAGTTTTCTGCTCCAGATGAAGTTGCGGGCCAAAGCCAAGGCCGTGGTAATAGTGGCGTTTTCTTCCAAGACCGCTATGAATTACAAATTTTAGATTCTTACCAAAACCGTACTTATCGTAATGGACAAGCGGGTAGTATCTATAAGGATGTAGCTCCGCTCGTCAATGCTATGCGTAGCCCACTCGAATGGAATAGTTATGATGTGATTTATACGGCACCTCGCTTCAAGCCAGATGGTCGATTGGATTATCCTGCTCGCATTACGGTTTTGCACAATGGAGTTTTAGTTCAAAACAATACCACGATTTTGGGTCTAACAAACTATATCGGTTTACACATGTATCCTGAAGCTCACGGTGAAGACGTGATTCACTTACAAGACCACGGCAACAAAACTCAATTCAGAAATATTTGGATTAGAAGACTGTAATCAGTGAGCAGTTTGCAGTAAACAGTTATCAGTTATCAGTTATATAAAACAGCTTCTTTCCTCTTTTAGAAAGAAGCTGTTTTTGTTTAGAAGTAGCTTAGTTATTGGTAGTCAATAACTTTACGGCATCGCCATTTTTTATTTTTATATCGCTCTTCAAAATCACTTTATCGCCTACTTTCAAGCCTTTAGCGGTCCATTTTCCATCTTTTAATTGAGCGGGGATTGCTTTTACAAAGTAATTTCTCAATTTTTCATTCTCTACTCCATCAACATTTACTTTTATTTTATCAACTGAATATTCCTTATTTTTAAATTGAACTGGAACTACTTTTGCTATAGACTTTCCATCTTTATCAACAACTACATAAACCGAACAAGTGCCTTTATCATCACGAATGAGTCCATTGGTAATCTGAAAGTTTTTATCGACTACTCCTACCGTAACTGGTTTTGGTGGTTTGGGCGGTGAAACTTTATCGACACGAGGTGGAGGCTGCGGAACTGTTGAACTCGAAACTCTGGCTTGTGGTGTTGGTGCAGATAAACTACCAGTTCGCTGGTAAAAAGAACCCTTTTTGTTCCAAACCCTTTGGAATTTAAAATCATCACCTTTCAAACCTATTGTAAGGTCTTTTTGAAGAGTTATTTTATTAGTGCTAATAATCCCCCAAGTTTGACAAATCCAGTTCCAAACTTTTTCATAAACTACGGCAGATTGTGGTTCTAAATCAATCAAAAGTTTATCGCCTTTTAAACGCACTTCAAAATTTGCCTTGTTTTTTATTAAACCTTCCTTATAAAGCATATCAGCAAAAGCTCTAATTTGCTTTTTAAATCGAACCTCTTCTTCTTGTGCCAATTTTTCAAGTACTTTACCCTTTTCCCCCATGATTTTACCAAGGCTATCCATTGGTTTCTCGTAGCGTTCCATGAGTTTACTCAAACTATCCATTGGCTGATGCAAACTGTTCATTTTTTGCTCAAAAGGACGCATTTCGGCTTCTATTTTCTGCATTTCTTGCTCATAAATCCTCATTTGCTTTTCTAATTCACGCTCTTTTTTCTGCAAATCAGCTATTTTTTGTTTGACATCGGCTGGCATTTTTCCATCATCATATTTCATTTCTAATTTCTGTATAGCCAAACTTGCTTCTTGCATTTCTATAGAAAGTTCTTGAATCTTTTTCTGTGGAAGCTGCTTTTTGCGAGAAATTTGCTCTATTTCTGCACCATATTTTTCCATCTGCCCGCCATATTTTCCTTGCATCTGAAAACCATATTTTTCCATTTCCATACTATATTTTTCCATTTCTTTGCCCAAACGCTCCATTTCGGCTTCTATTTCTTCGAGTGAGGTAGAGTCCGTAACAATTAAAGTAGTTTTGGAATTTTGATTAGTTATTGTTGTTTCGGAAACACTTTTACCAATAACCGATTTACTAATAACAGATTCTTCTTTTACTACCTCTTTCTGAGCATAAACTACGCCCAAAGCCACCACCAAAATCATTCCCAGCACGGCAGCCCAATTACCATAACTCATTGGTTTTGAATCGTTTATTCCGATAATACGTTTGATTCTGTCCATGAAAGTTTGGCGTTTTGCACCGAATGCCATTGCCAAACGTGGCTGCTGTTGAAAACTCGCCACTTGCGTAAGGGCTTTGGCCAAAACCAAACTATCGCCACAGATTTCTACCGCAAAATCATCGCAACAGTTTTCTCGCTCATCACGTACTTTGCCCGAAATAAACCAAGTTGCTGGGTGAAAGAAAAACAAGATTTCAACGAAATTTTGAAAGATATTTACCAAATAATCGTAGCGTTTGATGTGTGCCAATTCGTGAGCCAAAATGGCTTCTAATTGATTGATTGTCAGACCAGAAGCAATACCGACGGGCAGTAAAACCACAGGTTTTATCCAACCAATAGTCATCGGTACAGTTGCACGTGCCGATTCCAATAGTTTGATAGTAGCCGGCATTCGTGTTTTTTCGATTAAAGTATTCATTAATGCCTGAATATCGGCACTTATCGGATGTACTTGTTGTACTTTTAGGCTCTGAACATGCGTAAAACCAACGACTAATCGCAACAACAAAAGCGTAGTTCCGACCAACCAAATCATGACAAATACATCCAAATTGTTTTGCAGAAAAAACTCAATTTGTTGTAAAAGAGTAAGTTTCTTTTGTGTGAAAATCAAGTTTGGATTATTCAAGAAGAAATTACCAAATACTTGATTGTTTGACAATGCTGTGGAAGTACTTGCTGGCTGATAAATCGTAAAAAAAGTAGCGATAGCAGCAACAAACTGCAAAGTTAAAGCTCCGATTCCGAGTCGATAACGAGTGACGGATAGCTTGAACACGTAGTACAAAATACCGAATACAAACAAAATGGCAAATCCTTGCCAAATTGAGTGAATGAGTGTCCAGCCAAGAGCCGAACTTGTGTAGTAGTTAATAATGTCAGTTAGCTTTTTCATAATTACCCCAAGGAGTTTACATTATATCTTACGAGGTAATAAGATATAAAATTTCGATTTTATAAATTCAAATTCTTTTCTTTTTCGGCAATTAATTTCTTGATTTCATCCAATTCATCAAGACTAACTTCCTGGTTACCAAGTGCTTGCATGACCAATTTCATGGCTGAGCCTCTGAAAGTAGCATCAACAAATTTTCCGAGTAAAAGTTGCTGAGTCTGCTCTTCGCCGATTTCGGCTTGATAAAGATGATAACGCCCTTCTTCGGTGCGACTAACGATGTGTTTTTCGTGCATAATCTGCAACAATTTCAGCGTAGTTGTATAACCTACCTCCTTCATCTTGGAGAGCTCATTATTTACTTGTCGGACCGTGGCTTTGCCCAATTGCCATAAAATCTGCAAAATTTCTAGTTCCGATTCGGTAGGTTTTATTGATGGTATATTTTCCATAATTTTGTTTACGAATGATTTCGTAGCAAATGTAATACGAAATCATTCGTAGTTCCAAATTTAATTACGAATAATTTCGTACATAGTGTTAATTTTTCTTATTTATAAAAATTATGATTAAAAAAACTATCTTTGAATATATATCAATTAAGCTCATCATGCCCCAAAAACTAACACAAATTATTGGTCGTAGCTCGTTTAGCCTAACTTTGTTTGCCTCCGTCACGGCTTTTTTTACATATATGTGTTTTTATCCATTTAGACGTGCCTATACGGCAGCGACCTATGAAGAATTGGCTTTTTTTGGGGTAAGTTTCAAAATTCTAATCATTACGGCACAGGTATTGGGTTTTGCTGTATCGAAAGGTTTAGGTATTAAATATGTTTCTGAAATGCTGCCCGCCAATCGCTCACGTAACTTACTGATAATGATTACGTTATCTTGGATTTGCTATTTATTTTTTGCTCTTACTCCTGCCCCATTCAATTTGGTATTTATCTTTTTAGCAAGTTTACCTTTGGGCATGATTTACGGTACAATTTTGGGTTTTCTAGAGGGTCGAAAAACGACCGATTTATTGGTTGCTGTGCTGACGGCTTCTTTTATTATGGGTTCGGGTTTTGCCAAAAGCATAGGAAAATGGGTGATGACGACCCTGGAAGTTAGTCAGTTTTGGATGCCGTTTGTTGCTTGTGCAATTATGATTGTACCGTTTGGGGTATGTGCATGGTTGATGGGACAAATTCCACCACCTACAGAAGCGGACAAAGAAAATAGAACCGAACGAAAACCTATGCAAAAAGCTGATAGAAAGGCATTTATCAAAGAATTTGCTTTAAGTATGTTTATTTTTGTGGTATCGTATGTGCTACTTACAACTTTCAGAGAATTCAGAGATAATTTCACGCCTGAGATTTGGAAGTTACTCGGTTATGGCAATAATTCGGCGATTTTTACACAAACTGAAACCCCGATTGCCATTACTGTTTTACTGATGATGGCCGCCATGCGTTGGGTGCAAAATAATTATAAAGCCTTTGTGATTATTCAACTTTTGATGTTGGCAGGCGGTATTCTAATTGGCGTAAGCACTCTTCTTTATCAGCAGAAAATGCTCTCACCTGTGGTTTGGCTAACTAGTTTGGGTTTGGGCGTGTATATGGCTTATGCGATGTGTAATAGTTTGTATTTCGAGCGAATGATTGCCGCTTTCAAAAAATCTGGCACAGTTGGATTCTTGATTACCTTTGCCGATTATTATGCTTATTTGGGTAGTATTTTGGTACTTTTTTACAAAAATTTCTTTCAAAAAAGTATCAATTACCTTGATTTCTTTATTATCCTATCTTATTGTATATCAGTTATTTATGTGATTTTAGTTGGACTTTCGATGTGGAGCTTAAGTTTAAAACGAGCCAATTCGGTTGAATAATTGATGTAGGTTTGAGTTATAAAACTGATACTATGATAGCGTAATATATAAAGCTAAATAATGTATAGATCCTAATTGCTAAGCACGATAATAACCAACCCTCCTAAAATGAAGATATCAGCATTCAAAAAATCATTAATGGCGAAGAAAGGAAATTAGCGTTTAAAAAAAACGAAGAGCCTTCACGATGCTCAGTAACAATCGCCACGTAAATACGCAATCAGAAATTATTCTGCATTAAAATCCTTAAAAACTTTCTTAATATTGGCGTCGGTTGCTTTGTTTTTTGGCTCCCAAGAGGCATCCAAATCAAGTACAACTAAGCCTTTTAGGCTCATTGCATTCATAAAATCATCTACTTTTCTGATAAAATCATTATTTCTTCGAGATGATTTCAGTGCAAAATCACGGGCAAAAATATCGCCTTTGCTTTGTAATTCATTCTTTTTTTCGATGATATAATTGAGTCGGTCGATAATATCTTTCATTGAGCGACCAATTACCTCGGTGGCTTCGAGTGTACCGATTGTAAGTACTGTAGTACCGCCAAGCGTCGAAATCAAGCGTTGAGCATCTGGATTTGTCTTGGGCACAAAAACTGATGATAAACTAGTAGTCGCACCCAATGAAGCATTGATGATTGAACGATTCTTTTTGCCTTTTTTTGCTCCTTTATATGATTTTTTTAGTTCTTCTTCTTTTTCTTTCATTTGTTCGAGTAATTCCCAGCCTCTGAGCAATGTACCACGATAAAAATTATAAAGTTTCAAGTCTGTTTCGGCTTCGTTGATAGCGTTTTTTACTATAAATCTGATGGTTTTTACATCACGTTTCTTAGTTTTATCCAACACAAAAAAGTCAATATTAAAGCCAAGCGAATCGAATGGGTCTTTTACAAAATCATAATTTGGATGCCACGTAAACTCGTATTGATTTGAGGTATTTTTGATTAAGGAACTTTTACTAATCTGTTTATTATCAGTCAAAAAATCAAATTCTTGTATATCGTCATCGCCGTTTGGATCAGACAAATAGAATCTGATATTGATTGTTTGGTTTTCTTTTATCTTAAAAACTTGGTCTTTCGGCACAACCACTATTTCAGGAGGCAAATCAATTTGAGTTGCCTCTATTTTTAAGCGACCCTTCGATTGCGTCTTGGCAGGTTGGTCTTCCACATAAAACTCCAGTAACATTGGATTTGAATCTAATGTTTTTTCTTTTAGTTTCTTGAATTGAGTCAATGATGGCGACCATGAAATCTCCCCTTGCGATGTCATTTTCATACCTTCGGGCATATTCTCAAAAGATGGAATTACGACAATTGGATCGTTGTCTTCGTCATATACAAAATCACGGTCGATTTTATAGACATTATTCGTATTATACTGAACATAAAAAGGCTTCAAATCTCGAATAGCAGGACTCCGATTGACGTGCTGAATACGGAATTCGACTTTTGATGAAAGCGTTTCGTCGGTAGAATCGCACTTTGCCTCGAATATTACTTGTTGAAATTTATAAGAATCAAGTCTATCGACCATCGAATAGGGAGGAGTCCACGTAAAACGCCCGAGCGAATCGAATGCCATTCCTTCAAGTTTGCCTTGGGGTATTGTAAAACGAAATTTTTCACAGTTTTTTCCTTCTAATTTTAGCTCAAAAGAAACCTCAGAACCTTCTTTGAGTTGAGTCCATTCTTTTCCTGCTGGAAGCAATATTTTTGGAGTTTCTTGTGCAAAAATATGGTTTGAAAAAAATACTAATATACTAGTTGTTAGGATTTTAAAATTCATTTTTATTGTTGATTTTTATAAATTAGCATTCTATTTGCCTTTTTTATATATCATCTTTTTCGACGGCTATTCCTTTGACTTCTTTGGCGTTTGTTGGCACCGTTACTTGCGGAATTACCACGCATGGGAAACCAAATAAACAACGGTCTTTAATCATTTTTATTACTTCATCAGGTACGTTTTCTTCCCAGCCTTCTTCTCCTTTTCTAATGAGCTCGAGCGATTTATTGGTATTAATAGTTAGGTTTGTTTCATTATAATGATGAATGTCCTCAATTTTATTATTAGCTATCAGATAACGATACAAGTCAATCAGGTGCATCGTAGGGTTAAACCTCATGCAGTTCATGATATTGTTGTTTTGGTAAGTTGGATAAACAAAAAGTTTAAGATTTCGACTGAAAAGTGTGGCAAATGACTCCAAAATGCCACCTGCTAAATCTTTATAATGGCTTTCTTCAAAAATATATTCCAGATTTGGATAACCGATGATTAAACCCATTTTGAGCTTGGTCAACCTTGAAATATACGCTACCAACTTATAATATTCTTGGTAATTAGAAATCATTACCATTTGTCCCATTGAGCAGAGAATATCTACACGGTCAAGAAAGTCTTTTTCGTCAATTTCAGCATCATCTCTTTGCAAATCTTGCAATGTAATTTCCGAAAGTACCACTACTTTTTCTTTATCAACATCTGGTTCACGCATGAATTGTTTTTTTCCATTGGCGAGCATATCCAAATGTACATTTACTAAGGGACGAAAACGCCCACGCAATACCAAAGCGTGTTTACGGAAAAGTACTTCTGAAGGTTGGAGGTTTATGCCATCTGAGCCAAAAAGTGCAATATCCGAGAAACCGTACTTCACTAAATGCAAGCTCATCAAACGATTATCAACATGCTTAAAATTTGGCCCTTCAAAGCGAATCATGTCAACTTGGATTCTGTCTGGAGCTAGGTCATCCATCAACGATAATAAGAGTGTTTCGGGGTCTTGATAATAAAAAAAGCACCCATACATCAAGTTTACGCCCAAAGTTCCGAGGGCTTGTTGTTGAAGAATGCTATCATTATCGAGCATTTTTACGTGCAAGATGATATCGTTGTAGTCGCCATGTGGGGTAAGCTGAAATCTTACGCCCATCCAACCGTGAGCATCATTGTTTTTATGATAGTTTAGAGCCGCAACTGTATCCGAAAAAGCAAAGAAAGTAGCGTCATCGCCCCGTTTTTCGCCCAAACGCTCAATCAAAAGTCCGTATTCGTGGTCGAGCATACTCATTAGGCGAGGCTCACATACATAACGCCCGCTTTCCATGACTCCGTAGATGGCATCGGAGAAAGTCATATCATAGGCCGACATCGTCTTCGCAATAGTTTTTGAAGCACCACCAGCCTTAAAAAAATTAGCGGCTACATCTTGCCCTGCACCAATTTCAGCAAAGCTACCATAGATTTGCTTATTCATGTTGATACGCAATGCCTTTTGCTTAGTTCCGAGGTTTTTTTCGTGTATAATCTCCAAAGCTTTACTATTTAATTATTTGCTGATAAAGTAAATAGTATATTTCTATTTCCCCAACCAAATTATCATCAAAATTAAGTCAAAATGTTTTAAAACTCTCTAGTTTTTTAAACATTTTGGCTTAAAATGGGAAAACTACTATAATACAATTATTACTTTTTTAGATGCAATTTTGATATAAACTTAATAAATTCATAATCTAAGACAACGATTTAAACAATTTAGGATAGTAATTTTGGGTCTGTAAATGGTATAAGAATTTTTTATGAAAAACATCATAATCAGAATATTACTCCTTATAGTTCCGAATGTAGTATTTGCACAGTCAAAGACTATTTTTCCTAAAACCAATCATCAATTTATCATCATCGCTCACCGTGGTTTTCATGTCGATACTCCCGAAAATACTATTGAGTCGCTCCGAAAAGCTATCGAATTGGGTGTAGATTATGTAGAGGTTGACATACGAACCACTCTCGAAGGCGAGCTAGTTGTAATGCACGATGCCAATCTTGAGCGAACTACAGATGGAAAAGGAAGGGTTTCGGCAATATCATCGATTGATTTCAAAAATCTAAAAATAAAGGATACAGATATTTCTCCACCGACTTTTTCTTCATTTTTGATGGAAGCCAAAGATAAGGTAAATCTGTATTTGGATATTAAGGAAGCCGACCCAGAGAAAATTATAAGTTTACTTGATAAATATCAGATGCGTGAGAAAGTAGTAATTTATTGCTCTCCGCAACAGGTTTTTCAGTGGAAAAAACTCGCTCCAACAATTCCTGTAATTATTAGTCCATCTTCAAATATTAAGACTCCTTCCGAGGTTGAGGCCTTTGTTTTAAGGTTCAAAGCATCGGTTTTGGATGGAAATATCAAAACCTATTCAACAGAAATTATACAAAAGCTTACCGAAATTAATATTCCTGTTTGGCTTGATACCTTAGGAAAAGACGATAACGCTCAAACGTGGGAATCCGCTATTGGGCTTAATATCAAGGCCTTGCAAACCGATAAACCTAAAGAGTTGATGGAATACCTATCGAAAAGAACCCTTAAGTAGAAATACTCAATGACCGCAATAATAATTAACTCGTAACATTGACTTTACAATAATTTAACATTGGCTTCGTACCTTTGTATATAATACTCCTAATACCGTTTGATAAATAATTATTTAGGTAAAAGTTTAAAACTTTTTGCTAACAAAAAACAGCTTTATGAAATACAAATTTAAAATCTCCTTTCTTTTCTTATTTCTTTTCTCAATTATTTCTTTTGCCCAAACGGGTGTTGTCCGTGGAACAATTAAAGATGCTTCCACTAACGAAGACGTTATCGGTGCTACAGTAAAGATTGACGGCTCTACATTGGGAGCATCAACTGATATTAATGGATTCTTTTCAATTTCTAAAGTTCCAGTCGGTAAGAAAAAAGTAATCATTTCTTATGTTTCTTATAAAACAAAAGAGATTGAGATAAACGTTGAAGCTGATAAGATAATTGAAATAAATACAGTTCTTGAGGAAGATAAAGTAGTTTTACAGGAAGTAAAAGTAACTGCCAGTCGCCTAACAAATACTGAAGTATCGTTGATTTCTGAAATAAAGGCTTCTCAAATGGTTGTAAACGGAATTTCTGCACAACAAATTGCCAAAACGCTTGACCGTGATGCTGCACAAGTAGTAAAACGTATACCTGGGATTACCATTGTGGGTGAGCGTTTTATAAATATTCGCGGTTTGAATCAACGTTATAATAATGTAATGCTTCACAACGCTTTTACGCCAAGTATGGAAACTGACGTAAAATCATTCTCTTTTGATATTATTCCAAGTTCACAAATTGATCGTGTTTTGGTTTATAAAAGTCCTTCGGCCGAATTGCCAGGCGAATTTGCGGGCGGTTTAGTGAAAATTTTCACGAAAAATATACCAGACCAAAACTCGTTGGTTCTTGACTATGGTACTTCATTGCGTCAAGGAACAACTTTTGGAGATTTCTACCAGCCAAATCAAGGTAAAAACTACTGGTCAGGCTTTAATAATGGCTTTTCGGATTTACCACAGTTCTTTCCATCAAATATTAATACATTTTTAAACAATCCTGCACAATTGGAAATTACAGGTCGCTCACTAAGAAATGAGTGGACGGTAAACAAAACAGCAGCAACACCTGACCAACGTTTTGGTTTGACAGGAAACTATAAATTTAATATCGGAGGAATCAAAGTTGGAAACGTAACTGCCTTGAATTATTCAGATAGTCGTACAAATTTCTTGATTGACCGTAACGACTTTAATGCCAATATTAAAAATACACAATCACCGATATATTTTTTCAAAGACACTCAGTATAGTCGTAATATCAGAGTTGGTTTGATTCATAATTGGGCATTCCGTTTTAATGATAATCATTCAATTGAGTTGAAAAACTTGTTCAACCAAATGAGTAATTCAAATTATACTCAACGTGGTGGTCGTGCAATTGAAGCGAATTATAATCCAGATAATCAATCGTTTAATCAAGTTTATCGTGGAATTTACACGGGTCAAATTACTGGTAAACATTCTCTCGCAAAAGGCAAAACTGTAATTGATTGGGTAGGTGGCTATAATCGCTCGAATCGTGAGCAACCTGATTATCGCCGTTATCGCTCAGATGTTGACTTAAAAAATAGTTCAAAAACTATTTACGTTCCAATCGGTACTGCACAGGCATTTTATTTAGGTCGTTGGTTCTCAGAAATGAAAGAAACAAGCTACACAGGTGCTGTAAATATTACTCAAAAAGTATCTTTATCGAAAGCAAGCGATAAAGAAATGGAAGTAAAAGCAGGTTTATTCTATGAAAACAAAGATCGTTCATTTAATGGACGTAATATTGGTTATGTGCGTGGAAATAATTTCAGTAATGAACTTTTCACGGGAACAGTGACAAACCTTTTTAATAATATAAACAGCACATCGGGTATCAGAATTGACGAACAAACCAATCCGAATGATTCATATACAGCAGGAAATAAATTATTGGCATATTATGCAAATGCCAATATCCCATTGAGTAAAAAATTAAATATTATTGCAGGTGTAAGAGTTGAAGATAACATACAAAGTTTACAAAGTGCTTTTTTAGGTGGTGCAAAAGTTAATGTGAGAAATCCAGTAACGAGTGTATTACCTTCAGCTAATTTATCTTATAACTTCTCTGAAAAAATGCTCGTTAGAGCGGCTTACGGACAAACTATTAATCGCCCAGAGTTTCGTGAATTGGCACCGTTTTCATTCTATGACTTTGACTTCAACGTTGTTTATGAAGGTTTCACCGGCTTAAAAGTTTCGACTGTTGATAACTTTGACGTACGTTGGGAGTTATATCCTACACCTTCTGAAATCGTAAGTTTGGCAGCTTTCTATAAAAACTTTACAAATCCGATTGAGTTAGAAGTTGAAGCAGGAAGTGGTTCTTTAGGAGCGAAAACTTTCATCTATCAAAATGCTCAAAATGCTAAAAGTGCGGGTTTAGAGTTGGAAGTACGCAAAAGTTTAGCAGGCTTGACTGTTTCTCCGGTTTTAGAAAAAATGAGTGTATTATTTAATGCTGCTTTGATTTATAGTAAAGTACAGTTACGTGAAGGTGCAGAAGGACAATCAAATAATCGCCCGTTACAAGGACAATCGCCTTACATTCTAAACTTTGGTCTGAATTATAACAACACTGAAAAAGATTTTCAAGTAAACTTACTATACAATGTAATCGGAAAGAGAATTTTTGCTATTGGTTTTGAAGGCTATCCAGATCTTTACGAAATGCCAAGAAATGTAGTTGATCTTACTTTTTCTAAAGGTTTTAAAGACCGTTGGGTAATTAAAGGCGGTGTAACTGATATTTTTAACCAAGCAGCTTTGATTTTACAAAATGGTAATCAAGATGGCAAATTCGACCGCAAAACTGATGAAGTAATGCAAAGCTACAAACCAGGCAGTTTAGTAACACTTGGTTTCAGTTATACACTATCAAAAAAATAAAATTTAGGTCGAAGTTCAATTCAAACAATAGTTTAATGCTTCAAATAAGTCAATTTAATAACACAAAAATTCAGTAAACCAAACTCAAAAAAACAATGATTAAGTTTCAAAAGTATTTTCGATTATTCGCATCAGCTACGATGCTTTTCTCGACAGCCGCTTTTATCAGCTCATGTAAAGAAGCAGAAGTGATTGCACCGGCACCAATCGTTTCAGCAGGTACAGAAGCTTCTGGAATCCCGGGTGCAAAAGTAAACGTTACGGCGTCAATTTCTGCTCCAGGCGGCTTAAAGACTGTAACAGTTTTAAAAAATGGAGTAGCTTTCGACTCAAAAACTTATGCAGATGGCGTAACTTCTGATAGTTACACAAAAGAATACACAGTTGAAAATTTGGCAGCTGGTGCAAGTGTAAACTTCACAATTATTGCTACTGACGTAAAAAATCAAGCTTCTGCTCCAACAACATTTACAGTAAAAGTAACGGCGATTCCACCAAAAGAAATCGTTACTGTAAGAGGCCTTTTGACAGGAAATATTTCTTGGACTAAAAATAAAATTTACAAACTTGTAGGTTTTGTACGCGTTGGTGGTGATACAACTGAAGTAACACCAACAGGTGTTGCTGTTGGTACACTTACAATTGAGGCTGGTACAGTAATCATCGGAGATCGTGCAACAAAAGGAACTTTGATTATCCAACGTGGTAGCAAAATTATTGCACAAGGAACTGTTACTGAGCCTATTGTATTTACATCAGAAAGAGCCGTTGGCGAAAGAGAGCCAGGTGATTGGGGTGGTTTAGTAATTTGCGGAAAAGCAAAAAACAACTTGCCAAATGGTGTTGGTCAATTAGAGGGTAGCTATAAAGGCTGGCATGGTGGCACTGATGATGCAGACAACTCAGGAAGCTTAAAATACGTTCGTGTTGAATATGCTGGTGTGCCAATTAACCCTAACCAAGAAGTAAACTCATTTACATTTGGTTCAGTTGGAAACGGTACTTCAATGGAATATTTGATGGCAACTTTCGGTCTTGACGACTCATTTGAGTGGTTTGGTGGAAGTGCCAATGCTAAGTATTTGATTGCTTACAAAGGCTTAGATGATGATTTTGATGTTGATAACGGATATAGCGGAAATGTACAATTTGGTATCGGAGTTCGTGGAGCAACTCAAGCTGACCAATCTGGTTCAAACGGTTTCGAAGTTGATAATGATGGTCAAGGAAATGCAAGAGCTCCATACACTTCTGGTACATTTTCAAACTTCACTTTGATTGGTGCAAAAGGTTCAGCGGCTACTTCAATCAGCCCATTGTTCCAAAATGCATTCCATTTGAGAAGAAACAATAAATTGAAGATTCATAACACATTTGCTACAGGATATCCAAACGGTGTATATATTGATGGTGCAACTACTGCAACAAATGCCGAAAAAGGTGATTTAGTATTAAAAAATGTAGTATTGGCTGGTGTTGACGCTTGGGGAACAAATGGATTTGGTCAAGGATTTGGTTCTGAACCACGTGGTTTTGCAGTACGTGACGTAAACACAGCTACAACTCCTGCTCCTTTGGCAATTGGCACACAGTTACCATCTGCTTGGTTTTTAGCTCAAACTGGTAACAAAATCGTACCTAATTATGTAAACACGGGCATCAGTACTTCGTTGTTCCAGGTTGGTCGTCCATCGTTTGCAGTAAGCAGCACGGCTTCGGCTACAATTGCAACTGGTGGTTCAGTAACTGGTCTTGGTTCGTTTTTCACTGCTGTTACACACATTGGTGCATTTGGAACAACTGATTGGACAGCTACTTGGGCAGAATTTAGTCCACAATCAGTAGTTTACATCAAATAACAATACCTTAAAGCTTTGATTAGCTTAGCAATAATAAAAAGTTCTCTGCTTCGGCAGAGAACTTTTATCACCAATATGAAAAAAGTATTTTTAGTTTCATTGCTCGTAGCAATGATATTTTCCTGCCAATCAAAAAAGTATAGTGTCTCAACATATTTCTCTGATAATGAACGAGATACTTTACTCACAAATATTATCACCTACGTTTTCGCAAAAGCTCCAAATGCCACAGCTGCAAATCGTTTTGATGCCCAATTCAGACAATTTTATGTAAAATCTCTGCCAAATTTTCGAATCGAAAAATACCACCGAACACCCGATGGTTGGAATTATTTTTTTATGATTCGTCCGGTCGGAAATAGCCCAAAATATAAAAGAGGAGTTCTCGGAAAATTCAGATTGAAGAAAAATTCACTAATACCAGATGCTTTTGAAGAAGTAGTGAACACTCCACATTTAGAAGAGAAAGTATTAATAGAAAGAGGAAGTTTTCTTTTTCAAGAATTAATAAAAAAAGGAAATCTTGACAATTATTTAGCCATGAAACATTATATAGAATGGCCCGATGCGAATCTAGTTTATGATAAAAAGATAAATGAGTGGGTGGGCAGACAGTAGTATACAGTTGACAGTCAACAGAAGTCAAATAAGCCTTAACTCAAAGATATTTGTGAAAACAAAAAAATTATCAGCTTATGGCTGAGACTTGAATCAACTACTTCGGTAGTTCAACTGATTCATATTGGTGTTAAAATCAGAAAAGTCAGAGGCCCTGTCTCTGACTTTTTCTTTTGTAGTACAAGTTTCCCATTTATATCTTTCTGACCCGAACAAATTAGAAATCGGAAGAATACGACCGAGTTTTGCCGAGTCAGTTGATTTACAAGATTACTCCGCTTGATCCGCCAAAACCTGAGCCAATGGCTTAAAATTGCCACTTTTCAAGATTTGCTCTTCTGGTTTTTCGTAAGGAATAATTTCCAAAATATTCGTAATGTTAATATCCGTAATTTGGTAATCTTCGACCGTACCGAGTCTTTCCGAAATTAATTGGTAAGCCAATAAAGGATTATCGGCATTGATGAGCATCGTAAAAGGTGTAAGTTTTTCTTTTTGGGCTTTCTCATCGAAACTAGTGAAATTTACTTTTACTTTATACCAAGTTTCTGAGCCTTCTTCTACAAAAAACACCTCATGGATTTTCATTCTTGAAAGACCAAATAGCTGAAAATCTGGTGTGTTTGAGGCAACAGTATTATACACACGTGCTTCGGCGTCGGTGTATGAAACGGCATCGACTAAGTATACCTCGGTTATTTTAATTGTTCTATCTTTTTCATCTACCTTTTGGTAGCGAATTTTTCCTTGATACCAATTCGACATTTTTAACAGTTTTTTTAGTATTAAAATTTCTATCATACAAAGATAAGGGCATTCAGGCAGAATCGAAAAAGTAATTATCCACGACTTTTGCACTGAAAACTAACCTAAACATAATACTACCTTAATTCTGAGTTTATATTACTTCTCTATTTTTAGTGTTTTTTAAAAATATAATTCATCTTGAAGAATCTGCTCAAAAAATCCGAAATTCTCCTTACTATTTGGTGCATTATAGCAGCATTTGGCACCTATTTTTGTATGTACGCTTTCCGAAAGCCTTTCACTACTGGGCTTTATGAAAACTATGAACTTTGGGGCGTTGGCTACAAAACTATTTTAATAATTTCGCAAGTTTTTGGATACATGTTATCAAAAGTCATCGGAATCAAGGTGATTGCTGAATTAAAATCAAAAAAACGCATTGTATTGATTATCAGCTTGATAGTAATCGCTGAAATCGCTTTAGTAGCCTTTGGATTTGTACCGTTTCCATATAATTTTGTTTTTCTGTTTTTAAATGGCTTGCCTTTAGGCATGGTTTGGGGTGTGATTTTTAGCTATCTCGAAGGTCGAAAATTAACTGAGTTCTTGGCTCTTGGTCTGAGCTTAAACTTGGTAATGACCTCAGGAGTTTTAAAAACTATTTATCTTTTCCTGCAAGAAACATATCATATAACAGAGTTCCATCTACCGTACGCAATCGGACTATTTTTTCTTCCGCTATTTTTGTTTTTTGTTTGGATGTTGGCACAAATTCCGCCACCCAATGACGAAGATTTAAGCCTACGAAGCCAACGAGTTGCCATGAAAAACACTGATAAAACCTTAATAATAAAGGAGTTTGGCTTAGGGCTTTTGTGTTTTATAGGTGTTTATCTGTTGCTGGCAACAATGAGAGATTTTAGAGATAATTTTGCGATTGAAGTGTGGCGAGAAATTGACCCAAAATTCAGCAAAACCATATTTTCAGAGATCGAAACTACGATTGGTTTGGTGGTAGTAAGTTTGATTGCCTTAAATGCTCTTATCAAAAACAATTTTCGGTCTTACCTCACATTTTCGAGTATGATGCTTGCGGCGGTATTACTTTGTGGCGGCAGTACATGGGCGTATCAAGAACAAATGATTTCACCTAAGGCTTGGATGTTGAGTTTGGGAATTGGCTTGTTTTTGCCTTATTTAATGATTCAAACTGTAGTTTTTGAACGCCTAATTGCACTATTTAAAGCCCGTGGAAATGTAGGATTCTTAGTTTATATCTGCGATTCGGTCGGGTATCTTGGTAGTGTAGTTTTGTTAATTTATCGAGAGTTTTTCTTGAAAAAAATATCCTTTCTCAATATCCTTATGACATTCAGTTATATCATTTCAATCGTATGTTTTATTCTACTAATAGTGCAACTTTTCTTCTTTTCGAATAAATACCTAAAAGGAAAATTATCATGAGAAGTTTAAAAATATAACGAATCAGAATATAATATAATTGAATGAGAGAAAAATTGTTTTAAAATTCGTAGAGACGTAATATATTACGTCACTACGAAGTTAAATCTATAAAAATAATCGCTGAATATTTGCTTCGGCATAGCCTGCACTGGTTGTCATTCCTTTACCACCAATTCCTGTGAAAATATGAATATTAGGCGAAACATTATATTCAAAAATCTCATCGGGATGTTGGGCATAGAAGCCCGCCCAAGTACGAGCAATTTGATTGACTGGAAAACTTACAATACGTTCTGCTTCTTGGAGCATAAGTTTATTTACGTAATCTTTTGTATCAAAACCCAATTCGTCAGTCTTGCAGACGGGTGCATATTCGTGCGAATCGCCGATGATGATTGAACCATCAATAGCTTGCTTGAAAAGAATATGAACACCCCATTTTTTAAGTTCTGTATAGTGTTCGGGTATTGTACTATTTTTATAAGATGGACATTCCTCAAAAGATTCATAACGACGAATTGAAAGCCCTGTAAGTATATTTCCTTTCAGCGAAACGTTTTTCATTGGCACTGTCTGCAACATTTGAAGTTTGCTTACAATTAGTCCACTTTTAGCATAAATTTCGGGGAAAAGTAAATTAAAAACATAGCCGCTACAAATAATTACTTTTTCGGCAGAAAACTTTTCTTTACTTGCTGTAATTACTTCAGATATGCCATTGATTTCTTGACAATCAATAACGCTTGTATTGGATTTATAAACGACTTTGAATTGCTCTTGTAGGTATTCTAATATTTTATATATCAATAAGTTAGGCTCTACGCTAACTTCGTTTGGATAATAAATCCCACCTCTTACATACTCACTTTTGAGTTCTGGATACTGCTCCAAACACTGTCTTTTTGAAAGTAGAACACTATTGTATTTTTTGTTTTGGTGAATACCAAAAAGTTCGTTGGCAAGTGTCCATTCTGTATCATCAGAGGCCACATAAACAGTTCCGTTTCGACGAACTGAAATATCAAACTTTGACTGAATATCTTGATAGATTTCTAAACTTCTACGCCCAAAATCAAACCATCTACCCGATGAGCCAGATGGAACAGCCTGACCGAAATTTCTTACAGTCGAACCAACTGGAAAATTATCTTTTTCCAAGATTAATACACTTTTGCCAAGTTTTGCCGCATGATACGCATGAAATGCCCCCATGATTCCCCCACCGACAATTATTAAGTCAAAATTTTTCATTATGCTTCACTTAAAACGATGATATTTTCAATAATTGGTTTGAGTTCTTTCAGAGAACTAATTAAACCATCGTTTCTGATAAACTTGAGTTGGTCGTGGCTATGTGTGCCGTTTGTAACGCCAAGCGAGAGTCTGCACCCAGCTCTTACACCAGATTTAAGGTCTGAAGGAGTATCACCTATATTAAGTATATCATAAGGGTCAGATACGCCCATTAAATTCATTGCTTTTTGAATCATATATGGTTCAGGACGACCTTTTTGTACTTCATCGCTAGCGATAGAAACATCAATCACAGATTTTCCAGAGATATTTACGTAGGTAGCGTCTAAGCCATCGAGCCAACCTAGTTTTTCGAGAATAATATTGGTTACTTTTCTGTAAAAACCAGTAGTTAAAGCAATTTTTATTTTGTTTTGACGCAAATAATCAAATATTTCAAGACAACCATCAGTTGGGAAAATATCACTAACTTTATAATGGTCCTCTAAAATCATTCGGAAATAATCATACGAATAGACCACGTTTTCGTTGTATTCAGGATGAGATTGTCCGATGCGTTCTTCCCAAAGGAGTCTAAAAACTTCAATTTTTGAGTAGCCTTGCAAGGCCAATATTCTCTCTGCTGATACTTGAAGACCCGTTTCGGCACAGGCACGGGCAAAGCAAGTTTCTACTTCTTTTTTGTCTTGCACGGTTGTGCCAGCCATGTCGAAAACAACTAATTTAATTGGTGACATATTGATTAATTTTTGAGATGATATTGAGTCAACGGTTAATAATTGGCACGCTATAATTAAAATAATTATTTTATCTTAAAAAAATAATCAGATAAGAACAGCAGATTGATTAGAGTCAACAAAGTAAAAGTTTTAAAGTTAGTTTGATTTTACCTGAATATAAATAAATTATTAAGCAAATATTAGTTTCAAAAAACATTTAATAAATACTTAATAATGAATTAGAATTTTGATTGAAAGAGAATGATAGTTTTGCCGAAAAAATATAGAATGGTTTTAACACAAGTTAATTATAGAACCTCTCAAATTACTGACAATTATTTTGACTACTATTTTGAAGAATTAAAGTACTTTCTTGCCCCACTTTTTGATTATAAGCAAGGTAATTGCCATAATGTAACGCATTATGCCTCGTTGTTTTTGAAAAGCTATGGTGTGCATCATGATAAAATTTGGATTTATGCCCCTACTCTATACCTCGAAGATTCAAAACTGACCATACAATTGCCCGACCCCAATAATATTTCGCCTAATGGCTTACTGACTTGGGGCTATCATGTGGCCATATTTTTACAATATGCTGGAGAAGAATGTGTTTTTGATTTATTTCTTGACTCCGAAAAACCATTGTCTATGGCAAAATGGCTTGAGAAAATGCAAGCACGCAAATTTCGTGTTGATATTGAAAATCCTGATAATTATTTATTTTTTACCCAACCATCAGAAACAAAAAAGAATGGTTTTTTTACGGGACAATATTTTAAATACGAAGGGCTTTGTCGTGAACAAAATTGGTTGGCAAAAGGCTTAGCAATCAACGAAACTGCTATCAATTTTTACAAAAATGAATACTTTCATTTAAAATATAAGACCCCATTGAGCACTGATTATAAACTATTTGTAGGTCGAATTAATAATTTAGAATGTGTGCTGAGAGATAACAAAATAAACAAAAAAATGACCGAGGAATTTCAGCAAAAACACGCCAATATGATTGCTATGTATAGATTAGTTTATGCAAGAAATCTCGAAAAATGGATTGAGAAAGCACAAGCCATTTTATAAATCTTGACAATATTTTAACATAGAACGCCTTTCCTTTACAATTACTTAAAATTGACTTCATAATCAATTCACAAGGCATACCGAACTTTGTAAATCAATTTTTCAGCTTTCTAAACCTTCATTTTGCTGAAAGTAACACGTTAAACCAAAATTTTTTTTATGAACAAATCTCTAATCAAAACCAGATTTTCTGGTTTCACAAGAATTTTGTTTTGTTTGCTGTTGGCTGGATTCTATGCCAATGCTCAGAACCAAAATGTAAGTGGTAAAATTTCTTCTTCAAACGGAGACCCAATTCCGGGGGTAAGCGTACTTGTGAAAGGTTCCAATCAAGGAACTAATTCGGATGCTAACGGTAACTTCAAATTGAGCAATTTATCGACTCGTACAGTAATAGTATTTTCTGCGATTGGCTTTGTTACACAAGAACAAACAGTTGGTAATCAATCGATTTTTAATCTTACTTTGCAAGAAGACAACAAAACTTTGAATGAAGTAGTAGTTACGGCTCTAGGTATCAAAAAAGATGCTCGTCGCATTGGATATGCCATTCAGTCAGTTGATGGAGCTTCTACAATAAAAGCTCGTGATCCAAATGCTATCAACGCTCTTGCTGGTAAAGTTGCTGGTTTGACTGTTGGTATCCAACAAGAAATGTTACGTAAACCAAATATTTCATTACGTGGAAATAGCGAGATTTTATATGTAGTTGATGGTGTGCCTATTAACTCTGATACTTGGAATATCAGCCCTGACGACATTGAAAATTATTCTGTATTGAAAGGTGCTTCGGCATCGGCTTTATATGGTTTCCGTGGAAAAAACGGAGCAATATTAATAACAACAAAGCGTGGAACTAAAGATAAGCGTGGATTTTCAGTTGATGTAAACTCTTCAACTATGCTTGATAATGGCTTTTACGCAATTCCTAAAGTACAAGACGAATATGGTCCTGGTGACCATGGTCGTTATGCATTTGTTGATGGAAAAGGTGGTGGTTTGAACGATGGTGATTATGATGGTGGTTGGGGACCAAAATTTGATGGTCAGCTAGTTCCTCAGTATGATAGCCCAATCGACCCAGTTACAGGAAAAAGAACTTCTACTCCTTGGCTAGCTCGTGGAAAAGACAACATGGAGCGTTTTTTACAAACAGGTATTTTATCGACTAATAATATTGCTGTTTCTTCATCAGGTGATAAGTATAACTTGCGTTTTTCTACATCACAAACTACGCAACGTGGTATCGTACCAAATACTAAATTGAATATCACAAACTTCAATTTGGCTTCTGATTATAAGTTTTCTGATAAACTTTCGTTTAATTCGAGCTTACAATATAACCGTCAATACACGCCAAATATTCCTGATGTAAACTACGGACCAAACTCAATTATTTATAATATGACACTTTGGGCTGGTGCAGACTGGGATGTTGATGATATGCGTAATTATTGGCAGCCAGGCAAAGAAGGTATCCAACAAATTTATGCTGAATACCAACGCTATAATAATCCATACTTTATGAGTTATGAGTGGTTGCGTGGACACCAAAAGTCGGATATTATCGGTCAAGCAGGTTTGACTTATAAGTTTACTGATTATTTAGAAGCAACAGTTCGCTCACAAATCACTACATGGAGTTTATTCCGTAGCGAGAAAATGCCTTATTCAGCAGGTTCTTATGGCCGTGATGAGCGTCGTGGTGATTATCGTGAAGACCGTCGTAACTTGTTTGAAAATAATACTGATGTTTTGGTTAAATTTGATAAAGATTTATTTTCTGGCTTTAATACTAAAATTTGGGCTGGTGGAAACGTTCGTACATTTGAGTATAATTCGCAATACGGTTCAACAGATTATTTGAACGTTCCAGGTTTATATAACTTCAATAACTCTTCAAATCCAGTTCGTACAGCAAACTTTGGATCAGCAATGCGTGTAAATTCGGCTTATTATTCGGCTGACTTTTCTTATAAAAACTTATTGACGCTCTCTACAACAGGCCGTGTTGATAAACTTTCAACTTTGCCAACGGGAAACAATACATTTTTCTATCCATCAGTTTCATTGGCTACAGTGGTTTCAGATTACGTAAAAGTACCGGAATTTATTTCATTCTTGAAACTTCGTGCATCGTATGCTAACGTGAAAGACGGTTTAACTCGATCACAAATCGGTACAACTCCAGCCTTGACAGGTAATGGAAATCCGATTGGCTATGGCGACCAATACTTTGCTCCTTACGATGGCCCAAGTTATTTGAACTCAGCTGTTTATTCTACACCATTTTCGTATAATAACCAACCTGCAGGATATTTCACAGGTGCTTTAAATAATCCTAATTTGCAGCCAAGCTCAACTTCACAAACTGAAATTGGCCTTGATTTCAAGGTATTAAAAAACCGTTTAGGCTTCGACCTTACTTATTTTATCTCTGATGAAGGTCCAAGAATTTTCTCTTTACCGATTTCAACAGCTACTGGTTACAGTTCAGCTTTAGTTAATGGCATCAAGACTCAGAAAACTGGTTGGGAATTTGCAATCACAGGTTCACCAATCAGAAACATTGGCGGATTTAATTGGGATATAGTAGCTAACTACTCAACATTCAAAGAAGTTTTGACTGAAATCTACCCAGGTGTAAATAACCTAAATACCTTCTTTAAAGTTGGCGATAGATTGGATAAATTTTATGGTCGTGCATTTGCAAAAACTCCTGATGGTCTAATTATTAATGATGCTTCAGGTCGCCCAATTTACAATCCAGTTGGTCAGTTTTTAGGTTATATCAACCCTAATTTTGTGTTTGGTATCAACAACAGATTTAGCTACAAAAATATCAATATGAGTTTCCAGTTTGATGGACGTATTGGTGGTGTAATTTCTAACTATGTTCAACGTCAAACATTCCGTGGTGGCCGTCATATTGAAACTACTACTGGTAAATTTGCTGATGCTCGTATCCAAGACAATTTGGGTGTAAAAGCGTTTGTTGGAGAAGGTGTTGTAGTATCAAATGGTGTTGCAATAAAGTATGATCTTGATGGCAATATCACAAACTATGGCGAGTTAAAATATGCTCCGAACGCTACAAAACAATTTGTACAAGACTATGTAAGCCGTTACTACAACTCTGACGAAGGTAATTTAATGAACCGTTCGTTTGGTATGTTGCGTGAAGTAGTATTAGGCTATAATCTACCAGAAAAATGGTTTGGCAAAAAAGTTAGTAATGCTTCAATATCGGTTGTAGGTAGAAACTTATTCTATTTTGCTGAGAAAAAAGACATCGATTTAAACCAATACATCGGAGATGGTGGTTCAGGCTTACAAACACCTTCAACTCGTAGATACGGTGTTAATTTGAATTTTACATTCTAAGCACATTTTTAGTTTCCCCTCCTTTTTTTAGGAGCGCCCGTCGCACGGGGAAGTTTATAAAATTAT
>CAMAQF010000061.1 GCA_945860265.1 Emticicia agri
ATGAAACTTTAAAAGCCGATTATCAAAAAAGCTTAATAAATACTGCTAAAATGCTCCCATCGGCCAATTTTTCGGGCGAATTTGGGCAAATCAATAGTATTTATGCCGATACTCGATTCGGTATGGGACAGTCTTTTAGTTTTCCGAAAGTATATGAAAGTCAAAAAAACTTGTATAATGAGCATTGGAAAAGCAGCGAACTAAATGTTAAAATGACCGAGCAAATACTTAAAAAACAAGTCACACAAACATTTTATCAACTTTTATATTTACAACAAAAAAGTCAATTATTGCAATTTGCCGATAGTTTATACGCAGCATTTTACAACCGTGCCGAACTCCGTTTGGCAAAAGGCGAAAGCAATGTTTTAGAAAAAGTTACTGCCGAAAATCAACTCGGGCAAATCAGGGTACAATTAGCTCAACTCAAACAAGACCTTGAATTGCAGCAATTGCATTTTCAGTTTTTGCTAAATTCAACAACTCCATTTATACCTTTGGAAAAATCGTTCAAAATGTCTGTCAATTATAAAGCAGATATTGAGTCATTAAAAGAGCATCCAACCATGAAGTTTTTGATCCAACAACAGCTAATTGCTGACGCAGTGATTGATGTAGAAAAAAAGAAACTAATGCCAACAATGTCGCTCAACTACAACAACGGAAGTATCAGAGGCACAGGTGCTGATAATAAGATTTACGGAGGTTTTTATAGATTTCAAACATTTCAAATTGGCGTTGGAATTCCGATTTTTACAGCCGGTCAAAAAGCAAAAATCAATAGCGAAAAAGTAAATAAACTTGTGGCCGAAAGTAGTTATTCGGTTGGATTACAAAGTCTTAATTTAGCTTATCGCACCGCCATTATTGAATTTGAAAAGTTTCAGAAAACTGTTGAATATTTTGAAAAAACAGCCCTCAATAATTCAACAATCATTAGTACAACTGCACAACAGCAATTGGTTAATGGTAATATCAACTTTTTGGAATGGGTTACGCTCATCAATCAAGCCACAGCCATAAGAAATGATTATATTGAAGCAATCAAAAATCTGAATGATAATGCTATTCAGATTAAATATTTGGTAAATTATTAATTTTTGGACAGGTTTCCAACCAGTCGAGTGCGATAAAATCGCATTATCAATTGTTTATAAATTATAAGGGAGCATATTGACAGATTGAAAACCTGTATAAAACAAAAAAATATCATGGCAGAAAAAAAAGTAAATCCCATTCGGATGCAGCAAATTTTGGTGGCTGTTTCGGTGGCATTATTTATTATCAAACTCGTTGCTTGGTGGCTCACTTCATCGGTTGCAATTTTGACCGATGCCCTCGAAAGTAGCGTCAATGTTTTAGCCGGGTTTATTGGGCTTTATAGCATCATTCTTTCGTCGAAACCCCGTGACAAAGAACATCCTTATGGACACGGAAAAGTAGAATTCCTTTCCTCGGCCGTTGAAGGTACTTTGATTACGATTGCGGGCTTTGTTATTATTTATGAAGGAATCTATAATTTTCTTCACCCACATGAGCTAAAACAGCTTGATTTTGGTTTGGCATTGGTAGCTCTCACAGGTGCTATCAATTATTTAGTTGGCTATTATTGCATCAAAAAAGGTCGTCAGGAAAACTCTCCTATTTTGATTGCCAGTGGTTCGCATTTACAATCAGACACTTATTCTTCCATCGGTCTTTTGGTTGGCGTTGGTTTAATTATGCTCACTGGCTACGCTTGGATTGATAGCGTAGCTGCCATCATTTTTGCTTTTATTATCATTTATACAGGTTACAAAATTATTAGAAAATCAGTTTCTGGCATCATGGATGAAGCCGATGAAGCTATTATTGAACAAATAGTAGTAATCCTTAACGATCATCGTCAGGCAGATTGGATTGATGTGCATAATATGCGAGTGATTGACTACGCAGGTTTCTATCATATTGACTGTCATCTGACTGTGCCATATTACATCAATGTCAATGATGCACACGAAGTTCTCGATAGGCTTACTATTTTATTCAAGCAACATTTTGATGATAAAGTAGAGTTTTTTATTCATGTTGATGGCTGTATTCCAGAAAAACAGTGTAGTATTTGTAAGGTCCAAAATTGTTCAGTAAGACAATCTCAATTTATTAATCACGTCAGTTGGACCCATGATAATATCTTGTCCAACAATAAACATACTTTGAAAAATGAAAAATTTAGTTGAAATAAATACACATTTAGAGATTCTTAAAAACACTTTCTTTAAAACTATTGTAGGAATTGCTGCACTTTTTATCATAATTTCTTGTGGAAGCAAAACAACTTCCGAAGAAGCATCTGACTCAACAGTTGTTGAAAGTTCGGTTGCAAACTTGACTCAAAAACAAGTGCAAAGCATTGGTATTGCGACTGGAACTTTAGAACAAAGGTCTTTTTCTACCATCTTGAAAGTGACAGGAAAAGTCGATGTACCTCCACAAAATTTGATTTCAGTGAGTGTTCCGTTGGGTGGTTATTTGAAGTCTTCGCACTTGATTCCAGGAATGTTTGTCCGTAAAGGCGAGAGCATTGCTATTATTGAAGACCAACAATATATTCAGTTACAACAAGATTTTTTGACGACTCAATCGAAAATGAGTTTTCTTGAAAACGAATACCAACGCCAAAAGGAGTTGAATCAAAGCAAAGCAAGTAGCGACAAAGTTTTTCAACAAGCAGAAATGGAGCTAAAAACTCACAAAATTTTGGTAAAATCTTTGGCAGAGAAACTAAAGCTAGCAGGATTGAACCCAGAAAAATTAAATGAAAATTCTATTTCCAAAAGTATCAATATTTACTCGCCAATCAGCGGTTATGTGAGCAAAGTAGATGTCAATATTGGTAAGTACATTTCCCCTACCGACGTAATGTTTGAATTGGTCAATACGAGTGATATTCACTTAGCGTTGAAGGTTTTTGAGAAAGACTTAGATAAACTCAGCATCGGGCAAAAAGTAGCTGCTTACACTAATACCTACCCCAATAAAAAATACCCTTGCGAGATTTTGTTGATTGGTAAAAGTATAAGCGAAGAGCGAAACACTGATGTTCATTGTCATTTTGAAGTTTACGACAAAGCCTTGATTCCAGGAACTTATATGAATGCCGAAATTGCCATCACGAATGCAAAATCGTATGTTCTACCCGAAGATGCGATTGTTAGATTTGAAAATAAATACTATGTTTTTATGAAGAAAACAGCAACACAATTTGAAATGGTGGAAGTACAAATCGGTAATACAGAAAAAGGCTTCACCGAAATCATTAAAACCGAAAATCTGAATAATCAAACTTTGGTTATCAAAGGAGCTTATTCTTTATTGATGAGTTTGAAGAATAAATCGGAAGAATAAGTCAATTTGTGAGATACGAATTACGATTTACGAAAGGAAACAGATTCGTAAATCGTAATTCGTAATTCTCTCTATGCTTTCTTCACTTTATATCCACGCAAACCAAAATATAACACCACCACAAAACAAGCCAAAGGCACAATGTAAGCCGTTTGAATATTGCTAACATCAGAAACACGTCCCATAATTAAAGGGAATATTGCTCCACCGACAATCGCCATAATTACTAAAGACGAACCCAGTTTTGTTTCTTCCCCCAATGATTGCACACTCAGTGAGAAAATAGTTGGGAACATAATTGACATAAAGAACTCTACACCAATTAAACCATAAACCGACATCATTCCTCCATTCAGCACAATAACTGCCAATAAAACAATACAAAGTGCCGAATAAATAACCAAAAGTCGATTTGGACTAATAAAACGCATTAAGAAAGTACCTACAAAACGCCCAATCATAAAGCCTAACAAAGCAATTGCTAAGTAATCTGCCGCCGATTTTTCGTCAATTTTGGCAGTCTGATAAAGGTAGCGAATAAAAAAACTCGACACACAAACTTGAGCTCCCACATAAAAAAACTGAGCAATTACTCCCCAAGTAAGATGACTATGACGCCAAATAGACTGCGAACCAGCCGACATATTGATTTCATGAGCATCCTCTGTCACTTCTGGCAAATTGGTTTTATACAAAATAGCCGCTACGATTAAAACAATAACACCAATGACAATATAAGGCATTTTTACGGCAGAAGCTTCATTATCCAAATAAGTATTGAGTTGCTCAACCGACATTCCAGCCATTTTTGTTTCAGAAAGTGTCACGCCTGATAAGATGAACATCCCTCCTATTTTAGGAGCAATTGAAGCCGCCAAACCGTTGAATGATTGAGCAAAATTTAGACGTTGTGTTGCACCTTCGGGTTCACCAAGTACGGTCATATATGGATTTGCGGCTGTTTCCAGAAATGTCAAGCCTGATGCAATCACAAAAAGAGCTGTCAAGAAAAATGAAAAAACACGAGTATTAGCAGCAGGGACAAACAAAAATGCACCAATCGCAAAAGTGATTAACCCCGCAATAATACCGGTTTTATACCCATATTTTTTCATGACCATACCGGCTGGAATCGCCATTATGAAATAGGCCACAAAAAATGCACTATCAATCAAAGCCGACTGAAAATCAGTAAGTTGACAAGCTTTTTTGAGGTGAGGAATCAGAATCGGATTGAGATTATGGGCAAATCCCCACAAAAAAAACAACGATGTGAGTAATATAAAAGGAATAAGATACTTGTTTTTCATAGAGAGGTAACTTGAATAAGTAATGGTATCAGATTGGAATATGAGCGAATATAACCGAAAAAAGATTCTTGGTAAAATAAATTTCAAAGTATCCAGAGGAAGACTGCCTAAATTTCTGCTCAACACAATCCTTCAACTCTTAGTTATTTCATTTTTTTTGAATAAATTTACTTTCTATTCAATCTATAAATATGCCAAACCTAAATATTGACAATATAAAATCTCGTACTTTTGATGCCATTGTAGTTGGCACAGGCATCAGCGGTGGCTGGGCGGCCAAAGAATTTACCCAAAAAGGCCTAAAAACATTGGTTTTGGAACGTGGTAGCGACCTTAAACACGTAATCGACTACCCAACAACCATGAAACAACCGTGGGAATTTGAGCATCGTGGACAAGTACCGCTCGAAATCAAAAAAGATTATCAAATTGCAAGTAAAAACTATATTTTCAGTGAAGCAACTGCTCATTTTCTGACTAAAGATGCGGAACAAGAATATATTCAAGACCGCCCCTATGACTGGATTCGTGCCTACCATGTTGGTGGTCGTTCGCTCCTGTGGGGACGCATGACCCAACGCTGGAGCGATTTCGATTTTGAAGGCCCTGCACGTGATGACTATGCAGTTGATTGGCCAATTCGCTATGCTGATATTGCTCCGTGGTACAGTTATGTTGAGAAATTTGTTGGCATTTCAGGAAATCGTGATGGACTATCAAATCTGCCAGATGGAGAGTTTTTACCACCCTACGAGATGTCATGCGTAGAAAAGCATTTCAAATCTAAAATTACTACAAAATACCCAGACCGCCATGTAATTATAGGGCGGGTTGCCCACTTATCGAAGCCTAAAGATATTCATTTTAAACAAGGACGTGGACAATGCCAAAACCGCACGATTTGTGAGCGTGGCTGCCCTTATGGCGGTTATTACAGCAGTAATTCTTCTACTATACCTTGGGCTGAAAAAACAGGCAAAATGACACTTCGTCCACATTCGGTGGTTCATTCGGTTATTTATGATGAAACCAAAGGTAGAGCTACTGGTGTCAGAATTATTGATACAAATACCAATGAATTGATTGAGTTTTATGCAAAAATCATTTTCTTGAATGCTTCTTCACTCAATACAAATCTTATTTTATTAAATTCTACCTCGAATCGTTTTCCAAACGGACTTGGCAATGACAATGGTTTACTTGGAAAATTCATGGCTTTTCATAGTTACCGTGGAAGAATTTCGGCCGAATACGAGGGTTTTATGGATTCTACGACCGACGGACGACGCCCATCAGGTAGTTATATTCCCCGTTTTAGGAATCTTTACAAGCAAGAAACTGATTTTTTGAGGGGCTATGCAACAAGTTTTAGTGCGGGGCGAATAGACGGTATCAAACGAGAGGGTTTGGGCGAAACCTTGAAAGATAATTTATTGAATACGTCATTGGGCTTGTGGGGAATCAATGCCAGTATGATGGCCGAAACAATTCCGAAAGAAAGTAGCGTAGTGAAATTAGACAATCAAATAGTTGATAAATACGGCATTCCACAGTTACGTATTTCGATTGGCTACGATGATAATGACGAAAAGGTTTTGAAGGATTTCCACGAACAATTGTCGGAGATGTACCACGAAGCGGGCTTTAAAAATATTCAGCCGCTTGATACAAAACGACTTCCAGGCAACGAAAATCACGAAATGGGCGGTGTAAGAATGGGTATTGACCCAAAAACTTCTTTGCTCAATAAATGGAATCAATTACACGCCTGCAAAAATGTTTTCGTGACTGATGGTTCTTGTATGACCTCTACCTCTACCCAAAACCCATCACTTACATACATGGCTCTTACTGCTCGGGCAGTTGATTATGCTGTAAAACAGCGGTTTTGAATCTTTTATTAAATTAAAAATATCTTTTGTGTGTGAAGCAATCATGCGTTTTGCCAACGGTTTCAGCCAAAAACAGCAGTATTTTTTTCTAAAGTTTGATTATCAGTTTAAAAAGCATTTTATTGTAAGCGTAGGTTTTTGACATTATCCTACTTCTGTTTAAGGTATTCCTGGTATCAACAAACGCCCGATTTATGAAAATCACCCTTGGCTTAAAGGTACTTTCATTCATCAAAACATTTGGAATTTTTCAGGTACAATCGAAGAAAGTAATCAAACTATTCGTGAATCTTTTCTTACAATTTTATCGTTTGCTAGGAAATAAAAAAAACTGTCTTAAATAATATTTTCGCCAAACAAACAGTTGTAATTTTGTGTTAAAGATTCAGAAACAAATCAAACATTCATTACAGCATGCTTCTAAAGTTTTTAATCGTAATCGGCACATTTGCATTCATGGAATTCATGGCGTGGTTTGCACATAAATATATTATGCACGGTTTTGGTTGGACATGGCATGCCGACCACCACAACCACCACAAAGGTTTTTTTGAGAAAAATGACTACTACGCTATCGTTTTTAGTATCGTGGCATCAACAACAATTATTTATGGTAATCTCCACCCAGACTTTTGGTATTTAACTTGGTTTGGTGCGGGCGTAACTTGCTATGGTGTAGCCTATTTTGTGTTTCATGACATAATCGTTCACCGCCGAGTAAAAATCAAATTTGTGGCAAAAAGTAGGTACATGAAGCGTATTATGCACGCACATTATATTCACCACAAAGTACACACAAAAGAAGGTGCTGAGGCATTCGGATTTTTATATGCTCCCGAAAAATACGAGCCTAAACAAAGAGATTAATAAGGATAAAGCCCAGAATTATAGATATGAGCGTGGCAAATTGACTTCGGTAAATTGCCACGTTTTTTATTATTTAGGTATTTTTATCATCTGTTGAAAACTCATTATGACACCCGAAAATAATTATTCTGAAAGTTATAACTTCTTATTAAGAGAGCATTAATCATAATCAACTGTTTAATTTTAAGACATTTACACTTATCGTATTTTATAATTTACAGCTCAAATAAAGACCTTCTGAATGTTCAAATATTCTGTTATTTAGGTCATAATACGGCTCAACTCTGAGCGAAACTTTTACTTTTTCTGAAATCTTCCAATCCCGCACCAGCCTTACTATCAGCAAACTACGGGTATTTTCATAATACGAATCATTATTAAATTTCCTAGAAGAAGATTGCATCAAATCATTGCCAAATGGCGAATTAAAGAAGCTTCCAAACCAATAACTAAAGCCTGCTTGATATTTTTTATATTTCCAAAAAGAATTCAAATAATAGGCAGTTCCTTGCAGTGGTGACTCGAAATAACCAACGTAATAATTATCAATCGTAAGCGACTGATTTTTAGCGAAATTTTTCTTTATGCGAAGTCCAACAACAGGGTTTAAGAGCGTACGCACAGGCAGTAAACTTTGAATATTTTGTCCACCAATATGAAACACGCTCGCCTGTACAAGAGCCTGAACTTTTATATCTTTAATGTTCGCCGCAGGGCTGTAAAACGACAGCCCCGCCCAAATACGTTCTTGATTTATTTTGCCTGCAATCGTCGTTTGCTGCCAATCGAGCCAACCATCAAAAAAGGTATCTTTATTCTGATACTTTGCTTGAAAACCATGTTCTAAAGGTTGAGTTAAAACACGCTCAAAAGTCATCAAAGGCTCAATCAATCGGTGGTTGATATTCCCTTCGATATTTCCAAACAAAAACCGCCAATCTTTTTGTTTTATCTGTACAGTAAAAGTCGGCTCAATTTCTTTCAGTCCATTATAACCATACTCTTTTCTGACAAACACGCCTGCATCAATTTGTACTTTTTTCTGAAGTTTATACGCCACCGTCGGGTTAATATAATAGCCTATAAGAGTATAGCCATCAGCTATTTCGTTGAAATATTCATTGTTTTTAACGTATAACAAAGAATTTAATTTAAATTGTACTTTTCCGACATTAACACCTGTAATTTTTTGATTATTTTCAAGGTTAATATTATCTGTTTGTGCGTATGTATAAGTATGTACGCACACAAAAAAATGCATACAAATAAATAAAGATTTTAAAAAGCCATTCATCATCATAAAACACCGTTTATCAAAAATTTTATGCATTGTATTAGAATATTATATTATATTTGTGATCTTAAAGTGAATAATATAGTTAAATATTAACGTATAAATACATTAAAAAAACCAATACTTTTTTTGATTTTTTTTAAATATAAATTGTATTTTTCTAATAAGTCAAAAATAAAAAAAAATTTAACAAATAAAAATGAAGTAATTTTGAAATATAAACAAATTTTACTTAAATATTTGTAGTTTCTAATAATATCATTAAAATTCAATTTTAAAAATAAAATGGCAGCAGAAAAAGAACCTAAAGGCGACGATAGAGCAAACAAATTGAAAAGTCTCCAAACCACAATGGAGAAACTTGACAAAACCTACGGTAAAGGAACGGTAATGAGATTGAGTGATACCAAGATAATGGACGTACCAGTTATCTCGACGGGTTCACTTGGTCTTGACCTTGCTCTTGGAGTGGGTGGCTTCCCGAAAGCACGTATTGTTGAAATCTACGGGCCAGAATCATCGGGTAAAACAACCCTTGCGTTGCAAGCAATCGCTGAAGCTCAAAAGGCTGGTGGTATTGCGGCTTTCATTGATGCAGAACACGCTTTTGACCGTAGTTACGCAGAAAAATTGGGTATTGATACAAAAAATTTATTAATCTCACAGCCTGATTACGGTGAGCAAGCTCTCGAAATTGCCGAGCATTTGATAAGTTCTGGTGCGGTTGATATTGTTGTAGTTGACTCAGTGGCAGCACTCGTTCCAAAAGCCGAACTCGAAGGAGATATGGGCGATAGCAAAATGGGACTTCAAGCCCGTATGATGTCGCAAGCGATGCGTAAATTGACGGGAACTATCAACAAAACAGGCTGTTGCGTGATTTTTATCAACCAATTGCGTGATAAAATCGGTGTAATGTTTGGTAGCCCAGAAACAACAACTGGTGGTAATGCCTTGAAATTCTATGCTTCGGTAAGAATTGATATTCGTAGAATCGGAGCTATCAAAGATGGTGACGATATTTTGGGTAATCGTACCCGTGTGAAAGTTGTAAAAAATAAACTCGCTCCACCGTTCAAAGTAGTAGAATTTGATATTCTTTACGGTCAAGGTGTATCGAAAGCTGGTGAAATACTTGACTTAGCTGTTGATTTAGAAATCGTTAAGAAATCGGGTTCGTGGTTCTCTTACGGAACAACAAAATTAGGTCAAGGACGTGATGGAGTCCGTGACATGTTAAAAGATAATCCTGAATTGATGGCCGAACTCGAAGCTAAAATCAAAGCTACGATAGCAGTTGATGCTGATGCTCTCATGGACGCCAAACCTGGTGATCAAGATGGTGTGGTTGAAGACGAAACCCCAGAATAAAAGTATTAGATTATAGGAAATAAGTAAAATTTAAAAAAGACAACCTTATGGGCTGTCTTTTTTTTTATTTAAAAATAACTTAGCCGATATTATAAGGTAGAATCAGATTTTGCCTCGGTAGGAGCAACAATTTGTTGTGGTGGAAGTACTTCTTGAACTGGCTGTGCTGGCTGACTCAAAAACTCCACATTATCAATAAAATATTTTGTATCACCATTCCATGGAAACTGGAAGAATTTTTCAGAATAATTTAATGTCACACGCTCACCCGTTTTCAAAGCTTTTTGCAATTTTGTAATGGTAGTATCAATCTTGCATGAAAACTCGAAATAACGAGGTGTAAGTGATCCTGTTTCACCCGAATACCCACCTTCGTTCAACATTCCTTCGTAGGTTTTAAATACATAACCTCTTTCACTGAGTTTTGATATTGTTCCAGCACGTTCGCCTTTTGAGTAATAACCCGCTGTAAGATAATAACCTACGCCAACGAGGAGTCCGAGTATGATAAAAAGTGTAATTTTAAATTTCATAGCTTAAAAATGTTTATTGTTTGATGATACAAATGAACGGATTTTTTAGAAATATGCAAAGAATATACGGTTCATAGGTGCTAAAAAGCATTAAAAGGCTTTATTTAAATTTAAAAACGGCAATATTTAGCCTAAACAGACTCTCGAATGGCAATAAACAGACTACTTAACAGGATATGTTTTTTGAAAAAAAAGTTTATCTTGCTTTCATTAAGCTATCTAACCTCAATCATGAAAAAACTTATTTCCTTTGCACTTATCTTTTATACTATGGTTATTTTGCTCTCTGCAAAATCCGACGTACCAAGCATAATCGACCGACCAAATATTATCTACATTATGGCCGATGATTTGGGGTACGGCGATATAGGCTGTTACGGACAAAAAACTATAAAAACGCCCAATCTCGATAAAATGGCCGCCGAAGGCACTCGTTTTACTGATTTTTACTCTGGAAATACAGTTTGTGCCCCATCACGCTACGCTCTCATGACAGGCTTGCACATGGGACACGCCTACATACGAGGCAATGGAGAATTTCCGATGCGTGAAAATGAGCAAGTTTTACCCAAAATGATGCAAGAAAATGGTTATACAACCGCAATGTTCGGAAAATGGGGATTGGGGCAAAGTCATAATTCTGGCTCGCCCGAAAAACAAGGCTGGGACGAGTTTCTGGGCTATGCCACACAAGGTCACGCTCACCGATTTTATACCAATAACCTCTGGACAATCAAAGATGGCAAGTGCAAATCTTATCCGATGGATTCGCTCGAACACTCCCACCCTTTTATTACCGAAAAAGCCTTTGATTATGTTAAAGATGGTCACGAAAAGCCATTTTTTATGTATTGGGCTATAACGATGCCACATGCCGAAATGTATGCACCACCAAGAACTTTGAAGAAATATCTAAACCCTGACGGCAGCAGTATTTTTGAAGAAAACAAACCTTTTGTTCAGAAAGCAAAGGGCGGGCGTTCATATCGTTCGCAAGATAAACCTAATGCAAATATGGCCGCTATGATTGACCAAATGGATGCCGATATTGGCCGTTTGATGGCTTTGCTGAAAGAATTAGGAATGGATAAAAACACCTACGTTTTCTTTACATCAGATAATGGCCCACACAATGAAGGTGGTCGAGAAATGGAGTTTTTTGATAGCAATGGGCCGCTAAAAGGTTTCAAACGAGATTTATATGAAGGCGGAATCAGAGTTCCGATGATTGCCTGGGGAGCAAATATATCTAAAGGAAAAACGACTAATGAACCATTGGCCAATTGGGATATAATGCCAACTTTTGCCGATTTAATCAAAGCAAAATCTCCACAAAACATTGACGGAATCTCGTTTGCCAATGTTTTATCAGGCAAAAAAATAGCAAAAAAACACGATTACCTGTATTGGGAGTTTCACGAGCGAGGATTTGACCAAGCGGTAAGAAAAGGCAAATGGAAACTTGTGAAGCAAGCAGGAAATACTGAACTTTTTGATTTGAGCAAAGACCTTTCGGAAACAAAAAATTTGGCCGCAAAATACCCAAAAATCGTTTCCGAAATGGAAAAGATAATGAACCAATCTCGTGTCGCTTCGGAGTTGTTTCCTTTGAAAAATTAACTCACATAAAATTAACCCTAACCTTAAAACTAATATTTGAAGGGCGTATTTGCATATAACTATTCGCATCGAGCGATTGCGAAGAGGCTGTAATGATATGTTGACTCAATCCAAAGGGTTTGACCTCCTTTCATTGGGTAAGCTAAAGTAAGAGAAGTATTGAGATAGTAGGCGTATTGATTATTGAACAACATTTGATTCACTACTGTTCGCTGTAGTGATAGTCAGTTGTATTTGATTGCTATTTTTTGCTATACATTCTGTCGAAACAGGAATTTCTAACTTATTTTTAAGCGATGGTTTCTCTTTTTACTAATAGTTTTCACTACTTGGTTTACGATATGACACTTTGATAGGTTTTTGATAGTTAAGCCTTTATTTTTCTTAATTCTGCCATTAGAATCAATGCTACTCAAATCATCTGATTGCTTAATAATGACATATTTTGAAGCGTCAAATTGGTGTTTCCAACTTATTTTTCTATGTCGTTATTTACAGTTTCGCTTAATTTATATTTATCTAAATCTTGATCTTAAAGATTGTTAAGTTCTTGATTATTAGCAGATTGATATTTTTCACATTCTTAAGATTAGTAAATTTGGGTTATGGTGACATTCATATTTTTGGAATGTTTGTTCACTAAAAACCCAGAAAAAGAAAGATATAAAATACTCATAAGTATAGAGAATTAAATATTAATGAACTGTTAAGCTCAAATTTTAATCAATCATTCAAAAACCTCATCATACTCCTCAAACTTAAAGCCCACCGCCAAAATCTTGTCAGACTCAACAATTGGGCGTTTGATGACTGATGTTTTTTCAAGCATTAAAGCTATTGCCGAAGCGTTATCGGTAATTTTGGCTTTTTCTTCGTCAGTTAATTTTTTGAAAGTTGTCCCTGCACGATTAATAAGTTTATCGTAAGGCACTTGCGTGAGCCATTCTTCGAGCTTTGCTTCACTGATTCCGAGTTTCTTATAATCGTGAAACTCATAGGCAATCCTTTTGTTTTTTAGCCAAACTGTGGCTTTTTTTACTGTATCGCAGTTCGGTATTCCATAAACTTTAAGCATTTCTAAGTCGGTTTACGAGATTTTTAAGAATTTTCATTTCACCCAAATGTTCAGTTTCGTGGTTATAAAAAAACCAGAGCAAAGCTTCGTTAGTACGTGGGTCTGGGCCAATTTTTATCGCAGATTCTTGTTGTAAATGTTCTTCTGAAACAGTCTCGATTAGTGCATTTATTTCTTCGCCACGCTTTACGAATTGCTCAAGAATAAAACTCAACGCTGGATATGCTTCATTGGCTTGTAAGCTCGAACCATTGCCAAAAAGATCTTTTTCGTTTTCATAAACATCTAATTTGGCAGTTGGATTTAGGGTTTTAATCATCGTATTTCTGAGGTATGTGGCATGACCAAGATTCCAAAGAAAGTTGTTCACGGCATCATACGGGCGAAAAAGTGATTCTTCTTGCGAAAGTCCTTCGGCAAATTTTACTATTTTTCGAGTATTTAGTAAATGTCCTTTTTGTAATTCTGTTAGCATAATAGGTTTTTATTTAGGACTAATTTAAAATAAAAAAAGTCGAATATCGCACATAGATATTCGACTCTTGAAGCACAACATCATTTCAATAAATAATGTTCCCTTTGGCTTTCTGCACTTTTTCTGCGGTTGCCAAGAGTGGATATTGGTCAAAAATATTTCTAACAATACTCTTAAAATAGTTTTTTTTCGATGATGCTTTATTGAAAATTCCAGTAGCATATCCACGCCAAACTACTTCGCTAGTTTCGGCTTCAATCATCGAAATCATGAGCGTTCCACGTCCTAATTCGTACTTTACAGGTGTGTATAAATAACTATCATCTTCGGTCGAAACCCAGTTTGAGAGCGATGGCTGTTCGTAGCCTTTATACTTGAGTCGGTCGTAATAGATAGAAAAATTGACAAAAATATTAGGTTTTTGGGCATTAAACTCATAGCCTCTTGCACGCATTTGATACTGAATGGCTTGTTGCACGTCTTCACATAAGATGTTTGTATCTCGTTCGCAATCAACAAACGCATAGGTTTGGTATTTCTTGAAGTGTGTCGAATATCGATAGTCATTGTCAACAAAAACCCTCGTACACCCACTCAGAATAGCTAAAAAACTTAATAATAAAAGTATTTTTTTCATCCTAATTAGCACATTTTCGGTTGTTAGAAAGTTTTTTTGTAAGATTATCGACTAAATCAAAACCTATCAAAACGAAACTCCAACAGCTATTGACCGAAGACTGTAAACTCTTTTACAGTTCTTCTATGCTACGTGGTTTTTCGCCAGCAGCAAAAAGTGGATATTGATCGAAGATATTTCTGACTACACTGCGGTAATAATTGATTGGCTTATTGACCTGCTTATTGAATACACCCGAGGCATATCCTCGCCAAATCAGGCGGCTACTTTCGGCATCGAGTAGCGAGACCAAAATCATTCCACCACCAAAGTGAAAGTTTTGAGTTTTGTATGTATCATCGCCATCGAAGTGATTGACCCAACGGTCGAGCGATGGTTGGAAATATCCTTTATAGTCAACACGGTCACGAATGATGCTATAACTAACCAATAAACCTGGGTCATCGGATACTACTTTGTAGCCACGGGCTTTCATTTGGCGACGAATAGCATCTTGAATTTCGGAACAAACAAACGAAGTATCAATCTCACAATTCAAAAAATTGTAGGTTTTATACTTCGTAAAATCAGTTTCATAGCTATAGTCGTTATCAACCATGAGCTTGATAGAATTACAGCTTGATAAAACTAAACTTGATAACGCTAAAACAATGAGTACAGATAACAAATAAATTTTTCTCATAAGGCTTACAAATTGAATTTGTTTAAAATTATAAATGATTTGCAAAGCGTGATTAAAGAATCACCAAAAAGTTTACTATCAACTATTTATAAAATTATCAATGGAAACAGCCAACCATTATAGTATATTCAAAGCTAATAAATCAATTCTAAAAAATCAAGTTTTTTATTGCTTTTCTCCTCATTAATTATATTCGCTTTTCAGCCTTTATAATATTCTAGGGCTTTTTTCATTTCATTCTTTGTCACTACTATATCGTATAAGCAACTTCCTGCGGCATTTATCAATGAGAAACGAACTTCTTTGCCTTTATTTTTCTTGTCTTGAAGCGTAAGCCCGATTATTTCATTGAAATCTGCTTCCGCAATGTCTACTTTTCCATATATCGAAAATATAAATTCTTCTATTTGTTTGAGGGTGCGTTCGTCGATCAAACCTCGTTTATATGCTATATACGACTCACAGACCATTCCGGTTGCAATTGCTTCGCCATGAAATAATCTTTTTTTGCCTTGTGGCAGAAAAAACGTCTCAATTGCGTGTCCGAGTGTATGTCCAAAGTTCAAAATTTTGCGTAAACCCTTCTCGATTGGGTCTTTTTCAACCACTTTTTTCTTGATTTCGACCGAATGAGCAATCAAATCGGGCAAATTTTGGTCGGCTAGATCTTTCCCTCTTATTTCATTCCATTTATTAACATCTTGAATCAAACAATGTTTTAAAATTTCGGCAAAACCTGAGCGTTTTTCTCTTTCCGATAGTGTTTTTAAGAAAATAGGGTCAATCAAAACTGCATTTGGCAAAGTAAAAACTCCTAAATGATTCTTAAATCCTTGAAAATCAATACCCAACTTCCCTCCAACACTAGCATCAACTTGTGAAAGTAGTGTTGTCGGAATCTGAATAAAATCAATGCCTCGCTTGTAGGTTGCGGCACAAAAACCGCCCATATCGCCAATTACTCCTCCGCCCAAATTAATCATCAAAGCGTAACGGTCGAGTTGTGCTTCGGTCATGGCCGACCAAATAATCTCACAAGTTTGAAGGTTTTTGTTTTCTTCACCATGCTTGACCGTAATAACAGTATGTTTTAGCAACGAATCTTTGATGATTGGATAACACAAACGCTTGGTGTTTGTATCGGTCAGAACAATGATTTTAGAATAATCATGCGTTGTTAAAAAAGTTTTTAAACTTTCGGAAATTGGAGAAATGATAACTGACATTTGACTCTTTGATTATTTAGATAGCTAATTTAGTAGAAATAGTTTAGAAAATTAGTTTTTTACCACTAGGGCACTAAGAAACATTAAGTTTCACGGAGAAAATACGCTGTGATTCTTTGTGTTTTCCGTGATGACAGAAGATTAGTAGGTGTACAAAATTTTAATTCAATAAATCCCATTTAAAAATACCTAAATTATTTAAAAAATAGCGAAATGAAACTCTGAGTACACCCAAACCATATTTTGAACTACGCACAAAATTGATGGAGGATGCTTCATCAAAATATTTGGTTGGGCAAGTTACTTCGGCGATTTCGTAGCCTTTTGCAAAGATTTGAGCAATCATTTCATTATCAAAAATAAAATCATCGTCGCATCTATTAAACGATACTTCTTGCAAAACCTCACGCGAGAATGCACGGTAGCCCGTGTGATACTCTGAAAGCTTTTGACTCATCAAAAAATTTTGTAAGAGTGTCAAGAAACGGTTGGCGATATACTTATAAAGTGGCATTCCGCCCTTTAAAGCACCTTTTCCTAAGATTCTTGAACCAAAAACAACTGGATATAAATCTTCGCCGATGATGCTCACCATTGCTTTAATTAGTTTAGGTGTATATTGATAATCGGGGTGAACCATCACAACAATATCTGCCCCAATTTCGAGGGCTTTTGTATAGCAAGTTTTTTGGTTTCCACCATAACCTTTATTCACATCATGGCAGATAACGTGCTGAATACCAAGACCTTTAGCTACTTCGGCAGTATTATCTGGACTAGAATCATCAACCAATATTACTTCGTCAACAATATCAAAAGGAATTTCTTTATAAGTACGTTCAAGCGTTAGCGATGCACGATAGGCTGGCATAACGATGACTACTTTTTTGCCATTATACATGAATTATTCGAGTTTTCGGTGCAATTTTGCAAATCAATTTTATTGAAACTTTATTACAAAATACAGCATGTTTCTCTTGAATTGCAAATACTGGGATTAGTTATTAGTAAGTTGTTATTAGTTAATGGTTATTATGAAATGATTATGAGTAAAAAAACTTATTTAATTTTAAGACATACTTTAGATATACCAATAACCAGTTCTGCAGTTATAAGTGAGCATTAGACAAACAAAGTACAAAGATTTTAAGCAATAATTATTTTAAATTTTCCTTTTATGACTTTATCAAACGAAACATTATTTTTTATCTGTTTCTCAGTTTTTGTGGGATTAGTAATGGCCTTCGATTTAGGAGCTTTCACTAAATCAAACAGTCACAAAGTAAGTTTCAAAGAAGCGGGACTTTGGAGTGCCGTTTGGGTGGTTTTGGCCATTGGCTTTTTCTTCTTTCTACGCCAATACGGCTTTCTGATTCACGATATTAGTGATGCCTCACACCTAGAAACGGTGAGATTGCAATATTACGACAAGCTAAAACTCCCAACTGATTTTAATGCCGCTTTGCAAGCATTTGAAAACAGCATGGCAATTGATTATTTGACAGGCTATTTAACCGAATACTCACTTTCAGTAGATAATATTTTTGTGTTTATATTGATTTTTAGTTCGTTTGGCGTTCACGAAAAATTCTATAAAAAAGTATTAGTTTGGGGTATTCTTGGTTCAATCATTTTACGTTTCATCTTTATTTTTATCGGTGCCGCTCTTATTCAACGATTCGACGGGATTCTTTTTGTTTTCGGTGGTTTTTTGGTTTACACAGGTCTGAAAATTTTCTTTAATAAAAAAGAAGAGGAAGAAAAAATCGAACCAGCCAAACACCCTGTGGTGAAAATTGCCTCGAAAATTTTCAACGTTTATAAAAGAAACGTGACCGATAATTTTTTGATTTACCATAAAAGATACAAGAAATGGTATATAACGCCACTTTTTTTGGTGATGCTCGTTATTGCGGGTACTGATGTGGTTTTTGCGGTTGATTCTATCCCAGCGATTTTCTCGATTACGAAAGACCCTTACATTGTGTTTTTCTCTAATGTATTTGCCATTATGGGGCTTCGTTCGATGTTCTTTTTCTTATCAAGCATCATGGGGCTTTTCCGATATTTACCTTTGGGTTTGGGCATTTTACTAACATTTATCGGTGCAAAAATGCTACTTCACCACCAAATAGAAGAACTTGGCTTTACCAACACACACTCATTAATAGTGATTGTAGGAATTTTAGCATCCAGTATTTTGGCTTCGGTTTTGATTCCTGAGAAAAAGGAGGCGTAATTTAGCTTGGGCAATTCTCAGTAGGCAGTCCTCAATTCTCATTAAGCAGTTTTCAGTAGTATTAAAAACTGAAGACTGCCTAATGCAAACTGAAGACTATTTATTCCGACTCCAATTACGTTCAAATTTCCAGCCTTTTGCTTTGAGATTCAAAGGCAAATAAGCATGAGATTCTTTTGGCGAAATACCTTCAAAATATAAATCATCATCAGTCAAAATCAAGGATTCATATTTCCCTTTGGGTGATTTTACTGTTAAGTCTGCAAAAGGCAGTTCACTGATATAATGACTGTTACGTCTTTTCAATTGTTCTTTCAAAAACCAATCAGTTCGGAAACTTTCTGGCAAATTTGGCTCGTGCAGAAACTTGCCATTCGAGACCGCAAGAGCATATTCTAAATATTTTTTCAGCAATTTTGAGCCTTCGTTTTGGGCATCTTCAACATTGAGTTGATTTGGCAAAATACTACTTACAACATATATTTTTTCTCTAGCACGAGTAACCGCTACGTTGAGCCGATTTTCACCACCAGTTTGATTTAAAGTTCCAAAATTCATCAGTAATCGACCATTTATATCGGGAGCATAAGCAATCGAAAAAATCACAATATCAAACTCATCACCTTGTATATTTTCAATATTTTTTACAGAAACCTGAGCATTTGTATTCTTAATTCTTAATTCAAACGTTTCGGCGTACCGATTCTCAATCAACTCTGCTTGTTTATGATTGAAAGTAACCACGCCTATGCTTTTTTTGGGCGAAATTTCTTGCAACTTAGCCACCAAATCTACAACCTTTTGGGCTTCTGGTTCGTTGGTGTTCTTTTCCCAAATACCCTCCACTTTTATGTAATTGATGGCAGGTTGATTTCGGCTAATATGCTCATAATGAGGTAATAGACTTAACGAATTTTTATAGAAAAACTTGTTTGAAAAACCAATTAAATCAAGCGATTGACTACGATAATGCCCCATCAATGAAGCCTGTGGCAAGTATTGAGCCGCCAAATCGAGCAAAGAATCTATCTCCAAAATTGGTTCGTGCGAGAGGTCTTCTTCATAACGAATTTGATATAAATCATTGGGATGAAGTTGCTTCGAATCGCCCGCCACAACAATCTGTTTTCCTCTAAAAATGGCAGGAATACCGTACTCAGCAAAACACTGAGAAGCCTCATCGAAAATTACCAAATCAAAAAGATTTTCTTTCATTTCAAACATCGCCGAAACCGATTCGGGGGAAGCCATCCAGCACGGAATGAGCTTGAAAAGTTCAGCGGAATATGCCTCCAAAACTTTTCTGACTGACCATAATTTACGCTTTTTTGTGGTTTGATGATGTAATTCTCGATAGGTAACTACATTTTGCAAACGATTGATTAGTAAGTCTTTGTAAGTCTGTTCACGCAATTTAAGTAGCACAATCTCTTGACTCAAAGCCTGTTTTTGCAAAACGCATTCTTGCAATTCATCCTCCATTTGTTGCATTTTGAGCGAACTAACACTTCGTAAAATCGGATAAAGTGCTTCAATGTGCTGAATCCAAGCCAAACGCAGCGAATTCTGAAAAACTTCGGTGGCATTTACTGGATTTTTAGTCAACTTTTCAATAATCTCCAGTTCGGTATGACCAAAAGCATTTTTAAGGCTATCTGATTCTTGAAGATAATCGAAGAGTTCAATTAAACAATTATCCGTGTAATTTATGATAGAATTAATCTGCCAATCGCTAAAAAACACCTTCCACTGAGGCAGTTTTTGCTTTATTTCTTTTATAATTTGTGTTAAATCTTGATAATATTTTAGCGAAAAGTCATCGTTTTGAAGAAAGTCATTAGCAGTATAAAGACTAAATGCTTCATTGGCCAAAATATAATTTTTCAAAGTTTGTTCAATTGCTTCTGGTTCATCTTTTGCATCAATAAAAATTTCTTTTTTAGCCAGTTTATCTTTCAGATTCTCAAAGGTAATTCTATTATATATTTTACGGACAATCACTTCAATATCAGCACTTTGCAATGACAAACGATTCTGAAAGAGCAGCTGCATAAACTCTTTTTTGTCTTTAGAAAACAACTTCCAAGTAAACCAACTGAAACCTGATTTACTTGCTACCCAAGCATGCTCTGCTTGACTTTTTTTAAGGAGCAACTGTTCTGCTGACAAAGTGGTTTCTATCCAATTTTGTTTGGCTAATTGGATTATTTCAGCACTGATTTTCTTTAGATCAAATTGTCGATTTTGTAAGTATTTTTTCTCATTTTCTATTGATTCAAAAATCTTTAAAACTTTTTCATACTCTAATAATTTGGAGAATTGTTGAATTACATTTTCATCAAGATTATTTAATTCGGCAATCGAAAAACGGGTGAAGTTTGTTGTCTGAAAATCGGCTACTTCAGCAATGGCATTTTTGATTTTCGGAACATCGGCAAAAGTAAAATTGGCAAACGAAATTCGATTTTTCCAAAACCCATACCCATCGCTCGATTGCAGCTTTTGTTCGTACTGAAAATAGCGTTTCAATCTACTTTCAAAATCAGCTAAATCATTGAAAGTAAAAATTTTATACTTATCTCCAAGTTCAATATGTGGCTTCTCAGTACTACTTGTTAGATACAATTCCTTGACCGACATTCCGCAGATTGACTCGTCAAAAAGGGCGTTTTTAAAAGATTGTAACTCTTCTGAAAGTTTATCAATTCGGCGACTGTTTTGAGTAAAATTTCGCTCCAAAAAAACCGCATCAAGACTTTTATTTTTTTTCTGATATTCATCAACACGCTCAATTTGCTTCGTTATTTTCTCAAAAAGAGCTTTTCTATCATTCTTAAAATCATGAATCAAAGCCACAAAATCGGTCATTTTACCTTTTTCCAATCGATTATAGACAGTGTCGAGTGCTACCCTTTTTTGACAAACGACTAATACTTTTTTACCTCTTGAAGTAAAATCAGCTACTAAATTGGCTATCAACTGCGATTTTCCAGTTCCTGGCGGGCCTTGCACAACCAAAGAAGCCCCCGATTTAACTTCCTGAATAGCAGCCTCTTGCGAAGCATCAACAGAGAAAGGGAGGAAAGAATTTTCTTCACGTAAAGTCTCCTTTAGTTTCCCCTCCTTTTGAAGGAGGGGCGTCAAAATTCTGACAAAGTCGAATTTTGACGGGGTGGTTGGTTCCAACTGTTCATGATTTAAAACACTTATAGACCCAGAACCACCCCGTCCGACTTCGTCAGGACACCGTAGCGACGGTCGCCCCTCCTTGAAAAAAGGAGGGGAAGTGTTAAAATCCCTCTCCCCTCCCTCATCGGGGGCGGGGCGGCCGTCGCTACGAGGGGCTGTTGAGTGAGCAATAAGCTGCTCATAATCAGGCACTAAATAAGACCCGGCTTGCGGGAAAATACCCAAAACAGCCTGCGGAAAAAGTTTAAGTTCGCCGTTGCGTTCGCTTTCTTCCAAATCCGATTTTGTAAGCTTCTGAAAATCAGTGAGTTTTTCCGTAAAATTATCTTGATTAAAATTAATTTCAACGGGGCTTTCCTTCAGTAATTCGTAAAGCTGAGTTCTGAAAACAAGACTTTCTTTGCTGAAATCATCAAACGAGGTTTCGAGCAAATCATCTTTAATTTTTATTTGGTTGAAATGCGAATACGCCAGTAAAAAACTACGATTTAAACTGATACTTTCATCACGTCTCTCAAGTATCCATTTTTTGCCTTCGGGCTGCGTACCGTAGGGCTGCATACCGCTATTTTTAAGCGTTACAGGAAAAAATAAAAGCGGGCAACGCACCACCGTCCCATCTGAAAACTTGCCTTTTACAAACGGATACCCCACATATAAATCTTCTGCCCCACGTTCCTGCTGAATAAATGCTTCGGTTGTGGCAATTTTTCTAAGAATTTTACTCGATTCATTTACTTTTTCTAAGCGACTATCCATTAAATCGCACAGTGGAATTTGCAATTTTTGAGAAATGAGTAGATTTATAAACTCAAACGAAGGTTTATTATTCAAAAAGTCAAGTTGGTGTAAATCAATAAATTGTTCTTGGGGCAAATTAAGCAATAACAACGAACGATTGCGTGAAGTAAGATTAGTAAGCCGACGAAGATATGTTTTCAAGAGTTTTTGCATAAAACAAAGATAATCAGAGAATTATTAGATTTATCGAGAATTGAAAACTTTCAATGGTGCGACGTTTCGTAAAGTTGTCAGCACTAAACCATCATTTGTCAAGCCTAAACGCTATTTAACATTTTTTTTGTAATTAATTATTATAGGTAAGTAATGAGACAATATTAATTTAAAAAATAAAATGATGTAACTTATTGATTATAGTATTGTCATTTGTCTAGTATCTTTTGTCTTAGTACCTAGTATTACAATATTAATCGACAAATTTGCGAACAGCTAAATAGCTGTCTATAAGCTTATTACCTTAGTGTGGACTTTTGACTATTGATCGTGGGCTACTTAAGGTCTAAAATAAGTCCAAAATGGTAAGAAATATAACCTTTTTGGATAGTTATAAGGCCAATTAACAACGTTATTAAGTTATAATTAGGCAAAATTAGATATCGCTTACTAAATTCTTTTGAAAATTATAGGAGATACTAGTTTTTTTTAATATTGAGACACAAGAAATGAGACAGTTCGTAACAGAGACGGTTCGAAGCAGCGATATAAGCCTGATTATCAATAAAATTAATTAATAAATTTGTGTAGCTTATTATCATCTCAGTACTTAACTGCTTTCTTAGTTATATAAAAAAATAAATTTTTCAATAGAAGATATTTAATAGAATGGCTTTAACTTCCGCTGATCGCCGTTTTTTGAATGTGGCCTATTTCATCTAATCAAATAAAAATCATGCTTAACCGTTACAAAACCCTTAACTACAAGCAACTAATCGTGATGATGCTTGTCGGTATTTTCTTGATTGGTAGCAATGTATTCGCTCAAAACAAAGAAAAAAAGAAACAAAAAACTTCTCTTGTTGAAGAAAAAGCACCAATTCTTACACCTGTAAGAGTTACCTCGGTTGAAGGCATCACCGAATATTTGCTTGAAAATGGACTTCGAGTTTTGCTTTTTCCTGACCCATCGAAACAAACGGCTACTGTAAACATTACGTATTTGGTTGGTTCTCGCCACGAGGGTTATGGTGAAACGGGTATGGCTCACTTACTTGAACACATGGCGTTTAAAGGTTCGAAAAAACACACTAATATCCCTCAAGAATTGACCGACCACGGTGCAAGACCAAACGGAACAACGTGGCTAGACCGCACCAATTATTTCGAGACTTTTTCGTCAACCGAAGAAAACCTTCGTTGGGCTTTAGACCTCGAATCTGACCGCATGATAAATTCATTTATCAAGAAAGAAGACCTTGAAAAAGAGTTTACTGTAGTAAGAAATGAGTTTGAATCAGGCGAAAACGACCCTGAAAGTGTGTTGAGCGAAAGAGTAATTTCGACCGCTTATTTGTGGCATAATTACGGAAACTCAACGATTGGCTCTCGTGAAGACATTGAGCGAGTGCCGATTGATAATTTGCAGGCTTTCTACAAAAAATATTATCAGCCCGATAATGCTATTTTGTTGGTTGCTGGAAAATTTGATGAAGCAAAAATATTAAAAATGATTAATGAGGAGTATTTTGGCGGTATTCCTCGCCCGACTCGCAAGCTACAACCAACTTATACGGTTGAGCCTGTGCAAGATGGCGAACGCTCAATTACGCTTCGTCGTGTGGGCGATGTGCAAGCCATTGGCGTTGCGTACCATATTTGCTCAAACAGCCACCCAGATTATCCAGCTTTAGATGTTTTACAGGGAATATTGACGAGTCAACCTGCTGGAAAACTCTATAAAGCATTGGTAGAAACTAAGCTCGCATCAAGCCTTTATGCCTATTCATTCACGAATAAAGACCCAACTTTCTTCTATTTTGGACTAAGTGTTTTGAAAGAAAAGAATTTAGACGAAACTAAGAAAGCATTGCTGACAATGCTCGATGGCGTAGGCACAATGGACATTACGAAAGAAGACGTTGAGCGTGCAAAAAATGAAGCCTTGAAAGGTTTGGAACTCACGCTTCGCAATAGCGAAAGGGTAGGTTTACAAATGAGCGAATACATGGGTGCGGGCGATTGGCGTTTGATTTACATTTACCGTGATGCCCTCGAAAAAATTACTGTTGATGATGTAAAACGTATAGCAAAATACTATTTCAAGCCATCGAACCGCACGATTGGGGTGTTTATTCCAGAAGAAAACCCTGACCGTGTAAAAGTTCCAGAATCGCCAGATGTTGAAGCTTTGGTGAAAAACTATAAGGGTCGTGCAATTGTGGCACAAGGTGAAGCCTTTGACCCATCGCCGGCTAATATCGAAAGCCGTACAAAGCGTGGACAAGAGCAAAATGGTTTAGAATATGCTTTACTACCAAAATCTACTCGTGGAAACTCAGTAAGAGCAAATATCACGATACGTATAGGCGATGAGCAAAGCCTTCAAAATAAGGCCACGATTTCGGAATATACAGCTTCGATGTTGAATAAAGGCACCAAAACTTTGAATCGTCAGCAATTAAAAGATACGCTTGATAAGCTAAAATCGCAGGTAAACGTTGGCGGTGGCGGCAATAATATTAGTTTAAATATTGAGTCAACAAAAGATAATTTACCGAAAGTTTTGGCGATTGTCAACGACATTTTGAAAAATCCAGTTTTTGATGAGAAAGAATTTGAAACCATGAAACAAGAACGTATGGCTCAAGTAGAATCTCAAAAAAGTGACCCGCAGGCATTGGCATTTACATCATTCAATCGCATGATGAATCCATATCCAAAATCTGATGTGCGTTATGTGCCAACGATTGAAGAAGACATCGAAAACAACAAAACCGTAAAACTCGAAGACATCAAAAAATTCTATTCTGATTTCTACGGAGCTTCGGCCGCTACGATATCGGTTGTGGGAGATTTTGTTGAAGCGGCTGTTCGTAAAAGCATCAGCACAAACTTTGGTACTTGGAAATCACCGATGTCGTTCAAACGCATTAAAGCGGTTTTCCAAGAAATTTCGCCATCAATTAGTGCCATCAAAACGCCTGATAAGGCCAATGCTCTTTTCTTAGCAGGTCAGAATCTTCAATTACAAGAAACCGATGCCGATTATCCTGCCTTATTGTTAGGTAATTATATGCTCGGTGGTGGATTTTTGAGTTCACGTTTAGCGGTTAGAATTCGTCAGAAAGAAGGAATCAGTTATGGTGTAGGTTCAAGCGTCGCAGGTAGTCCGTTTGATAAATCTGGTAATTTTATGACTTATGCCATTTACGCCCCAGAAAATGCCGAAAAACTCGAAAAGGCATTCTACGAAGAAATCGAAAAAGTAGTAAACGAAGGTTTCACGGCTGATGAATTGAAAGCTGCTAAATCGGGTTGGTTGCAAAGCCGTAGTGTTTCTCGCTCACAAGACAACGAACTTTCAAGCAAACTGAATAATTACTTGTACTACGACCGAACGCTCGCTTTCGATGCCGAATTTGACAAGAAAGTTGAGGCCTTAACTGCCGAACAAGTAAATGCCACAATGAAGAAATTTATAGACCCTAAGAAGATTTCGATTGTAAAAGCTGGTGATTTTGATAAAAAAGTAACCAATCCAGGTACTCCTGCCGGTGGTGGGGTAAGTGGAAGTGGTAAAAATTAAGAGCCAAGATAAAGTACAAGAGATGCGAGACGCCTTAGCGATAAAACACTCACTATCACCAAGTTATAGTATATGAATTTATCGTTTAATATTGTGTTTATCATTAAACATTTATAAGTAATCAATATTGGAACATAATTTTTTACACAAAAACCCTTCTAATATCTCAAATGTTGGAAGGGTTTTTTTTAAGTAGTGATATAATATTAATCGATAAATTGAAATAATGCAAGTTATTGATAGTGTCATTGCCTAAAATAGGTTGCCCTCAAAACGGGACAATCACATGAGCAAAGATGATTTAAAATCTAAGAAAAGTACAAATCTAAATATTCGTCCGAGGAGAATATTTAGCACTGAGTTCAAACGCCAAAAAGTTGCCGAACTTACATCTGGTAAAGTTTCTATCGCCAATTTTAGTAAATTGTGGGGAATTAGGACACACATTGTTTACCGTTGGATTTATAAATATTCTCCAGATTATAAAAAAGGAACTACGATGGTTATTCAATTAGATAGC
>CAMAQF010000062.1 GCA_945860265.1 Emticicia agri
ATTACCAATACAACCACCGCACCGACAGCGAAAGTTCTATCAACTTTAAACCATTCTTTCTTCACTTCAAAAGCGTTTTGATGGTCTTGCCCTTTTCCTTCAATCAAACTGATGATTACATGAACCAACGAACAAATCCAGAAAACAACGCCCATTCGATTCAAGAATGGGAACTCAGGATAAAGATTTGCAATCATTGCCGAAAGGGCAATACTCAAAATAGCAGCCGTTAAAGCTCCATTTGCAGTAGCTTTTTTCCAAAAGAAACCAAGCAAGAAAATACTCAAAATTCCAGGAGAAATATAGCCTGTGTACACTTGAATGTACTCAAACGCTTGTCCAAAATTAGCCAAAAGTGGACTCACTATCAAAGCAATAATAAAGGCGATGATGATTGCCACACGCCCCGTCCATACTGTTTGTTTTTCGCTCAAGTTTTTATTGAAGAACTTGGTGTGAATGTCAAGCATATATATCGTAGAAATACTATTAGCTTTTCCAGCCAAGGATGCTACGATTGCGGCGGTAAGAGCTGCAAATGCCAAACCTTTTAAGCCAACCGGCAATAAATTTAATAAAACAGGATAAGCATTGTCGGGTTTAACGATACCATTTTGCGTAATACCATTTACGATAGAAGCATCAGCGTTTTCTTGAAAAATCACATAAGCCGCCAAACCTGGCAAAACCACGATAAACGGCATTAACATTTTCATAAAAGCCGCAAACAAAACGCCCTTACGAGCTGTAGAAATATCTGCCCCCAATGCACGCTGAGTCATGTATTGATTACACCCAAAATAATTGAGATTATTTACCCACTGTCCACCGATGATAAACATCATAATACCCGGCAATTGCTTGTAGGCATCAATAAAACCGCCCTTTCCATCGTGAACTTGGTATTGATTAGGCTTAAAAATCATGTGTAAATGGCTATCTGCTTTGTCAGCAATTAAGTGTAAACCTTCAAAAACACCAGCTCCTGTACCTACTTTGTTTGAAAGTAAATCAAGAGCTAAATAGGTGGTTGCCAAACCTCCAAAAATCAAGCAAACAACTTGGATAACGTCGGTATAACCAATTACTTTCATACCTCCGAGCGTAATTATAACTGCAAAAACTGTAAGGAAGATGGCACAAGTCATAAAGCTAAAACCTGTCATTTTTTCCAGACTCAAACCTCCAAGATAAATTATTGTAGTAAGATTGACGAAAATATAGAGAAAAAGCCAAAAAATCGCCATGATTGTTGCCAGTCTTTTATCATAGCGTTTGGCAAGAAATTGCGGCATTGTAAAAATCTTATTATTGAGATACATCGGCAAAAAATATACCGCAACAATTATGAGAGAGACGCCACCCAACAATTCATAAACCGAAATGGCAATACCGAGTTGGAAAGCTTGCCCGCTCATGCCGATAAACTGTTCGGCCGAGATATTTGAGGCGATGATTGAAGCACCAATTGCCCACCAAGTTAGCGAGCCTTCAGCCAAAAAAAAGTCATTACTATCGGCTGATTGTTTGCCTTTATTTTTGTAAATCCAATAGCCGTAGGAAGACACGATGATGAAATAAATCAAAAAGATAAGGTAATCGGGCGTTTCGAGTCCAAGTGTCATTAGTAATTTTATTAGGATTGATTTTAAGCCGTGAATATATCAATAAATTCTTTAAATCGTCATATTTTTACCTTGAAAAAATATAAATAAATAAAACGATACAATCAACAAATCTCCCAAATTGTATTTTTGGTCTATGTAATTAGTTTTTTCTTCTCAAAACGTCGCCAATTATTTCAAAAACAGCTATTTTTATCAGTTATTACCTTAGCTAATCAAATGAATATAAAACTTTACTTCTTACTGCTAATTCCTATTGTTTTTTGCTTTCAATTATCTGCTCAAACCATTAATGAACAGAAATACAAAATTCATATCAAGCGAACTTCTGAAAAGATAAAAATTGATGGAATATTAGATGAAAACACTTGGAAAATTACCGAGAATACGCCACCATTTCGTCAGCAATTTCCTTATGATACGTCAAAGGCTATCCAACAAACGATGGCACGAGTGACCTTCGATGACGAATTCTTATACTATAGCTTTGTGGTTGAGCAACCTAGGAAATATGCGGTACTTTCTCTAAAACGAGACTTCCCAGCTGGCGGCGGAACAGATTTGGTTGTCTTTAATATTGATACTTTTAAGGATAAACAAAATGGTTTTCATTTTGCGGTAAATCCTTATGGTGTGCAACGCGAGGCTTTAATTTCAAATGGAAATATAGTTTCAAATGATTGGGATAATAAATGGTATACTGCCGTAAAAAATTACGATGACCATTGGGTAGTTGAGTGTGCCATTCCGTTTAAAACAATTAGATATAAATTGTCGGAAGATGGACAAAATACTTGGAATATAAACTTTTTTCGCAATAACCTTTTATTGAATGAACGTTCGTCGTGGGCACAAATGCCACGAAGCAGCAAAGGAACAGATTTGGCTTTTTCAGGAACTTTAATTTGGGATGATACCCCTCCAAAACCAGGCCCGAATGTTTCAATAATTCCATACAGTATTGCTTCTGTAGGGCAAGATTTTATCAACGAACAGCCTTTAGATAGAAAAGCAAATATTGGCTTCGATACCAAAATTGCGGTTACGCCGTCTTTAAATTTAGATATTACGGTCAATCCTGACTTTTCGCAGGTTGAGGTCGATAGACAAGTAACGAATTTGAGCCGTTTTGAAATCCTTTTTCCTGAAAGAAGACAGTTTTTTTTGGAAAACAATGACCTATTTGGGTCATTTGGTACAGACAATATTACACCTTTCTTTTCTCGGAGAATTGGAATTACAAAAAATCCTTTAACTGGAAATAGCCAGCAAGTAAAGATTTTGGGAGGAGCAAGACTCAGCGGCAAACTTACCAATAATTGGCGTATTGGTTTGTTGTCGATGCAAACCAAAGGCACTAAATTCGATGATAAAATTGGGTTGGCGGGGGCAAACTATACAGTTGGAGCAATTCAGCGAAAATTATTTACAAGGTCAAATATATCAATAATGCTTGTCAATAAAGAAAATGCCATTGGTAAATTAGAAACTCCACGAGCGGTGGATTCGTTGAAATTTCATCGAATTGTGGGTTTAGATTATAATATGGCATCAAAAAATGGTTATTGGCGAAATAAGTTTTTCTATCATCAGTCATTTACGCCGTCGGGTTTAAAAGGTCAAAATTCTGCAGGAATTATCATTTTAAAAGACTCACCGACATGGTCTATTAGTTCGGGTACCACTTATGTAGGCGAAAATTACTTCGCTCCAGTGGGTTATGTTCCTCGACAAAACTTTCTTAGAAACGAATCAAATTTTGGGTACACGTTTTATCCAAAAAGTCCAAAAATAAATAAAGTGTTAAACAACTTTGGTGTAGGAATAGATTGGGATTATTTTGCCAGAAAAACTGATTTTAAAACCATAGATTATGATTTTACCCCATTGTTTTTTATGTTTCAGTTTACAAATAATGCCAGCCTGACGTTATTCCCGTGTAGATTTGCGTACACCTACTTATTTAGCGATTTTGACCCGACCAATACTGGAGGTAAACCACTTATAAAAAATCAAGGTTTTGCCTATAAACAAACACGTTTAAGCTTTCTATCGAATACTAATTCACCATTTTTCTTCAACATTAGCGGTCGAGGGGGCCAATATTATAATGGACATTTTGTGTCGTTTGGAAGTACTCTCAATTATCGGTTTATACCTCATGCCTTGCTTTCGGTTGATATCACAAATAGTAGGATAAAGTTGCCTAAGCCATACAGCTCAGCAGTATTGTGGTTGGTAAGTCCACGTGTTGAAATAACGTTTAATAAAAATGTATTCTGGACAACTTTTGTGCAGTATAACAATCAGGCCAATAATTTCAATATTAATTCACGTTTTCAGTGGCGTTTCAAACCAGCAAGCGATTTCTTCATTGTTTATACCGATAACTATTTCGCAACAGACCCCGAAATGCTCGAAAAACCTTATAATTTAGGTTTACTAAATAGCAAAAGTCGAGCCTTGGTGATGAAATTTACTTATTGGTTCAATATTTAATAGTAAGTACTGAGACAAAAAATGCGAGAAGGTTGTCCGCAGCGAAAGTTTGCCGCCACTATAAAAACTTGATAATCAACAAACTAATTCATGAATTTTTGTTGTTTTTTTGTCTTAGTACTTAATTATCTTTTTCTTTACAGAAAATCATTGCCTGCTATTCAGCAGCCAGCCGGTTACACTAAATCTTTCGGCAAAGGATTCGCTAACTTCGTGGTCGAGTTTTTCACTTTCAAAACAAACCAAACGTCCAGCCAGTGGAGCAATGACAATACCTTTTTCAACACCATTTTCTAATGTGTAGATAATCAAGTTTCCACCATTTTCAGGAATCCAGTTTGGGTTTAAGTAATAAATCACCGACAAAATTCTTCCTTTTTGAGCCTGAAAAGTATCTCTATGACGGCGGTAGAATTTGCCAATATCGTATTTGGCGAAATGAATTTCGGTGTCAACAATGCCCAAATAACAAGTTCGATTGAGGTAATCAACAAAGGCTTGGTTTTTATTGAGTAACATTCGTTCGGCGACATCAATAGAGTTGGTTTCGAGCCATAAAATTTCATCCCCTCTTATGAGTGCAGCTTTATGAACTTCGCTATGTTTGCCAATGCTGGCTTCTTTAAATTTTCCTGATTGGTAGCGTTGAGCAAAGGTTGCAAGTAGGTTTTTGACTTCGGCTGGTTCTAAAAAATCGTCACAAACGGCATAGCCTTTGTCCACGACTCCTTCAATAAGAAGTTCAAACTTCTGTTCTTGTGTAAGCATTTTCCCAAAAAGAAAACCTTGTAAGTCTTGCCGATTTACAAGGTTTTTTGGGTTTTGGATAAAGGTAACTAAATGTTTGGCATTAGAATAAGTTTGAATAAAATATGAACCTTGAAATGCTCTAAAACTTTGCTAATCACGAAATTTTCGTAAATTCGGGCAGATTTTAGATACCCAAAAAAAACTTCCGATGGCGACTCATAAAGTTTCAAAAAGCAAATCTGGCAAGAAAAAAAAGGTAGAAACGCCAAAGAAAATACCTTATTATAGAAAGCCCAACAACATGACTCTCGACCAATGGCAGATTGCCCTCAGGAAACAATTTGGACAGGATAATGAGTTTTTTATTACGAATATCGGCACTGAAAAAATATTTTCTGACTTTCAAGTCACTAATAGCGTCACCAAAAATTCTTATAAAGTTGCCATCAGAAGTGCCGACGATACGCACAATTTCTGCGAATGTCTCGATTTTAAAACCAATCGATTGGGCGTTTGTAAACACATTAGTGCTACGATTCATTATTTGAGTAGTGTTCATGGTTCAAAAAAAGCCTTTAAAGGTGGCGTTTTTGAACCACTTTATAGTTCGGTTTATTTAGATTATTTGAATGGAAAGAAGATAAAAATCAGAATTGGCGATGAAAACCGTGATGAATATCTCAATTTAGCTAAAAAATATTTCGATGAGAATAATTTCCTAAAACCTGAATCTTATGCAGTTTTTGAGGTTTTTCTGGAAGAAGCCAAGAAAATAAGTACAAGTTTTAGGTGCTACTCCGATGCACTCGATTTTGTAATTGGCGAACGAGACAAAGTTCACCGCAGAGATTTCTTTTTGAGACTTATTCCAAAAGAAGAAAACGACTCAGCTTTTGACAGTTTAGTAAAAACTGAGCTTTTCCCGTATCAGAAAAAAGGCGTTTTATTTGCTGCAATTGGAGGACGAAGCCTCATTGCTGACGAAATGGGTCTCGGAAAAACACTCCAAGCCATTGCAACTGCAGAGTTATATAAAAAAGAACTGGGCATCAGTCGGGTGCTGATTGTTTGTCCGACTTCCCTAAAATACCAATGGAAATCTGAGATTGAAAAATTTACCGATTCCAGCGTTCATGTAATTGAAGGCACACACATCAAACGCACAGCACAGTATCAATATGTTGATGCTTTTTATGTGATTGTGAGCTACCATACCATGATCCAAGACCTTGATTTGCTCAATAAAATGGAGGCTGATACGGTGATTTTAGATGAAGCTCAACGTATTAAAAACTGGAAAACGAAGGTTTCGCAACAAATCAAAAAACTGATTACTCCTTACGCAATTATACTTACGGGTACGCCACTCGAAAACAAACTCGAAGAACTTTATTCGATTACGCAGCTCATTGATGTTTTCCGTTTGGGGCCTGTTTATAGCTTCTTAAATCAATATCAAATTACAGATGATTCGGGAAAAGTAATAGGCTACAAAAACCTTAATAAAATCTCGAAATTACTTTCTGATATTCTTATTAGACGTACAAAAAAAGAGGTTTTATCTCAATTACCAAAGCGAATGGATAAAAATTTGTTTGTACCAATGACACAAGAACAAATGGATATTCACAACGGTTTGGGAGATAATGTTGCAAAATTGGTCAGTAAATGGCGTAAATTTGGCTTTTTGAATGAAACCGATCGCCAACGTTTATTACTATCGTTGAGCCAAATGCGAATGGTGTGCGATAGCACGTTTATATTAGACCAAAAGACTCGACACGATACAAAGATTGAAGAAATAATGAATATTTTGGAAGAGTTTTTTGAAAATTCGGGCGAAAAAGTAGTTGTTTTTAGTCAATGGGAAAGGATGACAAGGCTCGTGGCACAGGAACTTACCGAACGAGGAATTAAGTTTGAAAACCTGCATGGCAGCATTGAAAGTAGGAAACGAAAAGATTTGCTCGATAACTTTAAAAACGACCCTAATAGCCGAGTTTTCTTATCAACCGATGCTGGCAGCGTAGGTTTAAATCTCCAATCAGCTTCGTTGCTAATTAATTTGGATATTCCGTGGAATCCAGCGATTTTAGAGCAACGCATTGCCCGCATTTACCGACTAGGACAAGAACGAAATGTATCAATCATAAACCTTATTTCGACCGGTACAATTGAGCATAAAATGCTCGATGTACTCAAATTTAAAGGTGCAATGGCCGAAGGAGTACTTGATGGCGGCGAAGATACTATTTTCTTGGGTGAAGATAAATTCAAGCAGTTTATGAGTTCTGTGGAAAATTTAACCGACGCTCCGCAAGACGAAAATACTATTATTGATGCCACCGAAGAACATGAAGCCGAAGAACAAAATTTCACGAATAATGCAGAAAAATCATTAATAGAATTGCCCGAGAATGCTACTACTTTTTTGGGCGATGATGATGTGCAGGAAGCAACAACAAAATCGAGTGAGCAACAATTAAAAAGCAGCCCAAGCGAAGATTTAATCAAATCAGGCGTAGATTTTTTTACTCAATTAAACCAAACTTTAAAAAATCCAGAAGAAAATAAGGCTCTGTTCGAACATCTTATTTACAGAGATGAATCTGGAAAAGTATTCTTACAAATCCCAATTGAAAATGAAGACGTTGTGGCTGAGGCTTTACAAAGTTTGAGTACTGTATTTGGAGCTTTTTTGAATCATAATTAGTTTTTGCTTAAAATTATGCACAAACCAGCATAATCAAAGAAAATTGGTTTGTTATCATTGACGTAAGCATTTGGGTGTATTTAATCAACGAATTTGTATTTCATAGAAAACTGATAGACAGTGTTTTATGTTAGTGTGGACTGTCGACTATTGACCGTGGACTACTTATTTGGTGATACTTACAACTTTTAACCTTATTTTTTTGAACAAAGAACATCTGATGGTTGAAATTTTTAAGTAAAATTGATATTGAAACTTTTGATGAAAGGATTCACGAAAACATTGCTAAACTGATCAAGAAGATGCAAATCCTAGAAACCGAACGACTAATTTTATGCGAATTCACCCTTGAAGATGCTGCTTTTATTCTCGAATTGCTCAATTCGCCCCCTTGGCTACAATTTATCGGTGAACGAAATGTAAACTCGATTGAAGAGGCTGAAAACTATTTGCTGAATGGGAGCATGAAAAGTTATGCTGAAAATGGATTTGGTTTTTATGCAGTAGTTGAGAAAGCCGAAACATCAGCCCGCACCAACCAAACTATCGGAATGTGTGGCTTGATAAAACGAGATACTTTGCCCGATATTGACATTGGTTTTGCTTTTTTACCCAATCTTATCAGCAAAGGTTATGGTTATGAAATAGCATCTGCTACACTCAATTATGCACTTAATGTCCTAAAAATCAAGCGTATAATAGCTATAGTAAATCCTGAAAATGAAAAATCAATTGGACTAATCAAGAAAATCGGAATGCAATTTGAGGAAATGATAAAATTGGGCGATGATGAAAAAGAATTGATGTTGTTTGGAATTAAGCAAAAAGTAGATTGACAGTTATTTCAAATTCGGGTAAAAACAGGATTTGCCGAACAAATACCATTTTCTGTTCAAATTTTTACAGTTTTTCCAGTAGAATAAACATTCACCATTTTATGCACAAGCAAAATTACCCAAAATACTTGTACTCCGTGCTTGAAATATTCGAATATTTTATCTTCTATCTTTATAAGGAAATAAAACTAAAATGCCCATTTTATTAAAATTGGCTAATAAACACGTCCAGTAAAGATGTATTTTTGTACAAGAAATTTCAAACAGAAACTATAAATGCTAATCAAAACCGCTCAAACCAACGAAGATTTTTTAAAATGTTTCGATGTAATGCAAGCTCTGAGTCCGCAACTTACGCCCGAATTATTTCTTGATTTATTAAAAAAAATGAAAGTAGAAAATTATTCATTAATTTTTATTGAAGAAAATGAAAAAGCTATTTCGGCTTGTGGTTTCCGCTATTTGACTTCTCTTTTCGACGGACAATATATTTATATTGATGACCTCTCGACGCTTCCCGAAGCCCGTGGCAAAGGGCATGCAGGAATGTTATTTGATTTTATTGTTGAAAAGGCGAAAGCCGAAAATCTAAAAGCAGTGCATCTTGATTCTGGACACCAAAGGTTTGATGCCCACCGACTTTATTTGAAGAAAGGAATGAAGATTGCTAGTCATCATTTTAAAATTGAATTATAAAAACTTACACAAATTTATGTTATTGCAATCCCCACAAATTACCGATGATTTTAGTGTGGGTATCGCCGAAGCATTTAAGATAAGCATATCTCAACACTTTATTTAGGAATCAAAAGAGAAAAAGTAGTCCCTACGTTTTCGGAGGAAACAACGCTAATTTGCCATTCATGAAGTTGCACAATGCGACGAGTAAGCGAAAGCCCAACGCCGTGACCTTTGGTATTTCGGGAATTTGAACCACGTTTGAAAGGCTCAAAAATTTGATTCAGTTCGTTGGCAGGAATTACCGAACCTTCGTTATAAAAATCAATAAGCAAGCCTTGATTTTCGATCTTGATTTTCACTTCAACTATGTGTTTTGGCGAAAATTTTGCTCCATTTTCTATCAAATTTATTAATGCAGTATAAAGTAGGCTTTCGTTACCTTTTACTTCGGGCATTTGTTCGGCTCTATCATCTAAACTAATCAAAATCTGATAAATAGGGTTTTTCTTGAGTAATTCAGTCCGAATTTGCCAGATAACTTCCAAGACATTAAGGAGCTTGTATTTAAACTTAGTATCATCAGCATCAATGCTTGTGAGATCTAAAAGGTTATTAGTCAACTTATTAAGTTGCTGAACATCATCTAAAACAGACCGAATCATGAGTTTCAAATCGGCAGGATTATCATTGGCCAAAAGCGACACTTGGATTTGACCAGTAATGGCAGTGAGGGGCGTACGCAACTCATGCGAAGCATGCGAAACAAATGAACGCTGAGTTTTAAAAGCTTTTTCGAGACGGTCGAGCATCTGGTTGAAGCGAATCGAAAGCTGCTCCAATTCGTCAGCTTTATTTCCTTCATCAAGTCTCAAATTGAGTTGTGCGGCACGAATCCTATCTATTTTCGTAATCATTTGTTGAATCGGAAACAACATTCTTCGAGCAAAAACCCACCCAGTAATGGCACTGATACAAACCAAAAGAAATGCCGAAAAACCTAAAGTCAAAGCTAAATTTTTTTGTTTACTAAGTCCATATTTATCAATAGCCGATGCCAATACGATGTATTGTTTATTATTATTTTTGATAACTGTGCCATACATTTCAAGTTCATTTTCTTCCCAAAAAAGTTCTTTTTCTTCTCTAATCTGATTAAGAAGTTCATGCTTTAAGTTTGGAGTATCAGAACCACTTTCGTAGATTACTTTATCATCAATATCATAAATAATGATTTCTTCTTGATTAAGAGCCGTGACATTGTTTTTATCAAGAAGTTTAAGCAAATCGGGACTGATTTCGTTTTTATTGAAAATAATAGTAGCAGCGGTGAGGGCTTCCTGACGAAGACGAGTTTTATATTCTTTTTGGCGGTAAACTTCACTTTCAAAATAAATTACGGCCGAAAAGATTAGCAATAAAATAGAAAAGATGCTCAAAAAAAGCACCGCCATGCGTGTACGAATCGTCATTTGTTTTTTAGCATATATCCCATCCCTACAATCGTGTGAATGAGTTTGTTAGAAAAACCTTTATCTATTTTATTACGCAGATAATTGACGTAAACTTCTATAAAATTTGTTCCAGTATCAAAATTTATATCCCAAACCTTTTCAGCAATATCAGCCTTTGGAACCACTCGCCCTTTATTTATCAACAGATATTCGAGCAGACTAAACTCTTTAGCTGTAAGTTCAATAACTTTTCCATCTCTGCGAGCCACTTTTTCTTTCAAATCAAGCTCCAAATCGGCCTCATAAAGGCGTTCAGAAGGCTGCTCGATTTCAGCAGTTCTTTTCAACAAAGCTTTTACTCGTACCAAAAGCTCCATAAAATCAAATGGCTTTACCATATAATCATCAGTACCAACTTCAAAACCAGATAATTTATCAGCTACCGTTCCCAACGCTGAGAGCATCAAAATCGGAATTTTTTTATTTTTTGAACGAATATATTCACAAAATTCCAAACCACTAATATCAGGCAAACCAATATCCAAAATAATTAAATCGAATGAAATTTCACTAAAAAAACGCTTTGCATCGCTTCCAGTTTCGGCAACTTCAGCTTCAAAGTTTTGTGTTTGTAAGCCTTTCTTGATAAAAGTTGCCACTTTTACTTCATCTTCGACGATGAGAATTTTTTTATTTTCTATCATTATCAATGTATTAATCAATAAAGGACTCTAAATTAATAAATCTTTTGAAATATCACTAAAATTAAAAAAGCAGTCGAAAATCAACTGCTTTTTCACCTACCGTAAACTAAAAACTTAACTTTTCCCAAAAAACTTTGCATTATTATTGCGATACAAAGATATTAATAACACCTTAGATCCAACTTAGCGTAATATTAGAAAAGGCTTAGAATTTTTAATGTCCAAAGTTTAATAAAAATATAATATAAAAAGCTAAAGCCTACTTCTTCAATATCCCTTCTAATACCTTAATATCGCCATCGACTTTCGGTGGAGTAATGCCCAAAATTGCTGCTACAAATGGATAAACATGAATATTATCAAAAGTAGGAATTTTAACGCCCGCTTTGATATTTGGACCTTTGGCATAGAAAATTGCCCCCATTTCGGGCATTATCGAAGGGTCGAAGCCATGTACTCCCCAAACTGCACGAGTTTCTGGCTTTTTAGAAAAAGCTTCTTTTGAATAAATACTGTATGCTGGCTCAACTACAAAAAATAAATCACCGATACGTGGATGCTCATTAAAATGTAATTTTGCAGGAATTTCAGCTTTTTTATACACTTTAAAGTACGACTCTCTCGCCTTAATTACGTTATATATTGAATCTTCTTTGGCTTTATTTTTTACGAAAATATTAGCGTGCGTGCTGTTATTCACAAAAATAAAATCGTCTTTCGGTAAGCCTGCTAGAATATCTTCTTGATAAATAAAATACTTAGGTTCATTTTGCATTTCGTACATTCCGTGGTCGGCCACTAAAATCACATTTACGGGTAAATCTATCTTTTTCAAACCTTCAACCAACATCCCAACCAAACTATCAGCTTCCATGACTGCCTCTTTGGTTTTCTGCCCGTTTGGCCCATATTCGTGGCCTTGTGTATCGACCATCGAAAAATAAATCGTTATCAAATGCGGACGTTCGGCTTCGGGTAGTTTCAACCAATCGAAAACTGCATTTACCCTATTTGTGTGCGGAACTGTATCATCAAATCTATGGTAATAAGTCGGAAACTGTCCACCGATCGCAGTTTCTGAACCTACCCAAAAATAGGATGCCGATTTCATACCATTTTGTTGAACTAACTGCCAAAGCGGCAAACCACCATAATAATAGGGATCTTCAACTTTTGCACGCTGACGAATTGAGTAAAATGTATCTCGACCTTTATCATAAAATGTATTATCGACCAAACCATGATTGCCAGGGTAAAGACCTGTGACCAGTGTATAATGATTAGGAAAAGTTTTACTCGGAAACGATGGACGCATCATTTCGGCCGCTGCTCCTTGCTTGATAAACTCTTTGATATTGGGCGTATTGAATTTTTCTACATAATCGTGGCGAAAACCATCAAATGAAACCATTACCACGTACGGAACGCCGGCTGAGAGAGTTTTTTCGTTTTTTTGAGCAAAAACCGAAATACTTAAACTCAGTAAAATGAAATAATTGAGCATATTTTTTAAAAAGGGAAACATACTTTGTTGTTTTTTAGATGAAAATGTAGAGTAAAATTAAATCAAATGCGGCGACTTTTACTAATACGATTTGACAGTTTTAAAGAAATATCTTGAGTAAGATAAAAGATGCAGTATAATTGAATTAAACAATGAAAAAATTGTATTTAATTTGAGTATAATTTTAGACCAAAACCTCATGAAAAAAATTCTTCTGATTGGTATTCTTTGTTTAGTATCCATTTTTGCACAGGCACAAAAACAAAAAGTAATCCTCGATTGTGATTTAGGAGACGATATCGACGATGCCTATGCCGTGGCTTTGATGATGGCTAGCACCGATAAATTTGAAATTCTGGGCATAACAACCTGTTACGGACGCACCAACGACCGTGCAGAATTAGCCTGTAAAATGCTCTATGAAACAGGTTTGGAGCGGATTCCTGTAGCTATGGGGCGAAATACCTCAAACATTGACGAACGTGCAAATTGGTATTCAGAACAATATTACTGGTCAAAAGGGTTCAGCAAAGTCAAACCGATTCAGCAAACAGGAGCAGATTTTATAATCGAACAATTACGCAAATATCCAAATGAAGTGATTTTATTTTCGGTTGGACCTGTTACGAACATGAAAGATATTATCGAAAAAGACCCACAAGCATTGAAATTGGCGAAGAAAGTAATAGCTATGTTTGGTTCGTTTTATATTGGGTATAATGGGAGCCCAACCATCAACCCCGAATGGAATGTTAAAGTAGATATTGAAGCCTCCAAAAAATTTGTCAATTCAGGAGCGAACTTCGTTTATGCAGGACTTGATATAACTGCTTTTGTAAAATGGGATAAAATGATGCAAGAAAGATTACTTTACCGCCAAAGTCCACTTACAAATGCTCTTTGTGGCTTGAAAACACTTTGGTCAAACACGGCTACTCCTACCCTTTTTGATGCCGTAGCCATCGGAATGGCACTTTATCCCGATTTATTCAAAACCGAAAAAGTGTTTGTAGAAGTTGATGATAAGGGTTTCACAAGAATTGATAAAACCAAAACTCCCAATGCCGAAATTGGCGTGAGTATCAATACCGATGAGTTTTTGAAGCGAATCATGGACGTTTATTTAAAGCAGAATTTAGGAAGATGAAACAAAAAATATTTGTTATTGGGAGTTCAAATACCGATATGGTCATAAAATCTGAAAAATTACCATCCGCAGGAGAAACTATTCTAGGAGGAACTTTTATGATGAATGCGGGTGGAAAAGGAGCAAATCAGGCAGTAGCGGCAGCAAAACTGGGTGCAGATGTAACTTTTGTTAGTAAAGTTGGTGATGATATTTTCGGCAAACAAGCCGTTCAAGGTTTTCGAGATTTAGGTATTAATACCGATTTTGTTTTTAAAGATTTAGAAAACCCGTCGGGCGTGGCTTTGATTTTGGTTGATGCCAAAGGCGAAAACAGCATAGCCGTAGCTTTGGGGGCAAACGGAAATTTGCAAATATTGGAAGTAGCGAAAGCGATTGAACAAATTTCGACGAATGACACAGTTTTGCTTCAACTCGAAATACCGATTCCGACCGTAGAATATGCCATCAAAAAATGTTATGAAAGTGGGGCTAAAGTTATCTTAAATCCTGCTCCAGCTCAAATTCTCAACGAAACTGTTTTCCAGTATCTCGACATCATCACACCCAACGAAACCGAAGCAGAGTTACTCACGGGAATAAAAGTTACAGACCTCGAAACTGCCGAACAGGCAGCACTCAAATTCCACGATAAAGGTGTGAAAAATGTCATTATTACGCTTGGTTCAAAAGGAGCCTATTTACATAATTCAACCACCAATCGTTTAATTGCTGCTCCTGCCGTTCAAGCTGTTGACACCACTGCCGCAGGTGATGTATTCAACGGTGCTTTAGCGGTTGCACTTTCTGAAGGTAATAATTTAAAACAAGCCATTGATTTTGCCTGCAAAGCAGCCGCCATTTCGGTTACTCGTATGGGAGCTCAAGCCTCTGCTCCTTTGCGGAGTGAGGTGGATTATTAACAAAAATAAATCAATTGCCGTCTGGGCGATACAGTTTATCTTGTCCTGAAATAGATTTACACAAAACATGGAAAAATACCTTAGATTATTCTTTATATTCTTGATAAATTCAAAAGCGTTTTCACAGACCAATAATAAAGTAGTCATCACTACTGATACTACAGTCTATTTAGGTGTTTGTGAACAAGGTTCACCTCCATCGTTTCCTGGAGGTGATAAGAAAATGGCATTCTATATGAAAAAATATATGTGTCCTGCTTATAAAGCGAATAAATTAGAAGGCTCAGTTTTGTTTAGTTTTGTTGTGGAAAAAAATGGGAAGTTATCTAAAATAAAGGTAGAGGAACGTGGGCATCCTTCGAATGTAACGAATGAAATTAAATGTGCAATCTATTGTATGCCTATTTGGAAGCCAGCAATATCTTGTAGTTATGAGAATAAAACAATAAATTTAGTTTATGATAGGCACATATATTACGGGAGTGTTGACCGAGAAAAATGTATTTATTTTCCACATGAAAATTTAAAAAACTAAAAGCAAGCTCTGCGAAGAATATTTCTTTGCGGAGGTGTTTTAACATCTCCTGATGTTATTCAAAAAAAGTCGTTCGGGAGAACGAAATACACTCGTGCGAAGTAGCATACTTCGCACAGCATAAATATATCAAACGACAATAAAAAATATAAAAACTCAACCTTAACATGAAAAACAAACTTTTACCAATTATTTTCTGCCTTTTATCTACAATTACTTATGCTCAAAGAATGATAACCATGAGCAAAGAAAAGCTCAAAGATAAAATCATGGGTGGTTGGGCAGGCCAAACCATCGGTGTTACTTTTGGGGCTCCAGTTGAGTTCAAGTTCAACGGCACAATGATTAACGACTACCAAAAAATTCCGTGGTATGATGGTTTACTACAAAAAACAATGACAAATAACCCAGGTGTGTACGACGACCTTTACATGGATTTGACATTCGTTGAAGTATTCGAGCGTGAAGGACTTGACGCTCCTGTTGAATCACACGCCAAATATTATGCCAATGCGGGTTATATGCTTTGGCACGCCAATCAAGCGGCTCGTTATAATATTTTGCAAGGAATCATGCCACCTGCTTCGGGGCATTGGCTCAATAATCCGCACGCAGATTGCATTGATTATCAGATAGAGGCAGATTTTGCGGGTTTAATGTCACCTGGAATGCCTAATACCGCCTCGAAAATTTCGGATAAAATTGGTCATATCATGAATTACGGCGATGGATGGTACGGTGGCGTTTATATCGGAGCAATGTATTCATTAGCATTGACTTCAAATGACATCAATTATGTTGTAAACGAGGCACTAAAAACCATTCCAAAGCAATCAAAATATTATGAATGTATTGCCGATGTGATAAAATGGCACAAAATGTATCCTGATAATTGGAAGAAAACGTGGTTTGAATTGCAACAAAAATGGACAAATGATATTGGTTGTCCTGATGGCGTTTTTGCACCTTTCAATATTGATGCGACCATCAACTCAGCTTATGTTGTTTTGGGATTGCTTTACGGCAAAGGAGATTTTACCCAAACAATGGAAATCACCACTCGTTGTGGACAAGATGCTGACTGTAATCCATCTTCGGCAGGCGGAATTTTGGGGGCAATGTTGGGCTACAAGGCTATTCCCGAATATTGGAAATTGGGTTTGAAGGCAATCGAAGACATGGATTTTAAATATACTTCCACTTCACTCAATGATGTATATGAAATTGGCACAAAACACGCTCTACAAAATATCGAACGCAATGGTGGAAAAGTTTCAGGCGATATGATTACGATTAAAAGCCAACTTCCAATGACCGTTAGATTTGAGGAGAGTTTTAAAGGGCAACACCCACTCGATAAAAAATGGATTGGTAAAAATTTAGAAAATGAAATCGAATTAGATTTTGAAGGAAATGGCTTTGTAGTGAAAGGAGAAGCCAAACCAAAAGAAGGCAGTTCGTGGGACTCGAAAAGTGAAAAATTTGCTCAAATTGAAGTATATATTGATGGTAAATTACAAGAAACAGCCAAACTTCCAATCAGATTTACGACTCGTCGCCACGAAATTTGCTGGAAATATCAATTGAGTGATTCAAAACATAAAGTAAAACTAAAATTATTGAACCACGACCCAGAAATGATTTGCTATTTATCAGAATTAATCTGGTATTCGAGCAAACCTCAGCAACAAATGACCATTGGGACTTTTGGACCTTATAAGAAGAAATGATTAATTTCGGTGGCCTCGGCTTCGCTCAGCCACCGAATACTTCTTACTTAATCAACTTTTTTTGGTAGTTGAGCGGAGTCGAAACTATAAAAAAATAACAAAACCTAACCTCAATTAAACTATGTTCATTATTCAGGATTATACCCTTGCTGTTTTATTTACGCTGGTCACGATGCTCTGCTGGGGTTCGTGGGCAAATACACAAAAACTCACTTCAAAAAATTGGCGTTTTGAGGCTTTTTACTGGGACTATGTCTTTGGAATCTTAATTGCTTCACTCATTTTCGCTTTTACATTTGGTAGCCTCGGCGAAGGTGGCAGAAGTTTCTTGGCCGACATACAACAGGCTGATAGTCAAAGTATTCAGTCGGCCATTATCGGTGGAGTTGTCTTTAATGCCGCTAATATTTTGCTCGTTGCAGCAATCACGATTGCCGGAATGTCGGTAGCATTTCCAGTAGGTATTGGTTTGGCTATGGTTATTGGCGTAGTAGTCAATTACTTAGACAATCCAGTGGGTGATAAAACACTACTTTTTGGCGGAATGGCATTAATTGTTTTGGCAATTTTACTAAATGCTAATGCTTACCGAAAAATGCAAAGTGGTCAAGACAGCGTTTCAACCAAAGGTTTAGTTCTGTCAGTTGTGGCGGGTATTCTAATGGGTTATTTCTATAAATATGTGGCGGCTTCAATGTTTCCTGATTTTAATGTTCCTGAGGTAGGAAAGTTAAGTCCATATACTGCCGTTTTCTTCTTTGCGATTGGTGTTTTATTGAGCAATTTTCTATTTAACACTCTTTTAATGAAACGTCCATTTGAAGGAAAACCAGTTAGTTATACAGATTATTTCAATGGTTCATTCAAAAATCACTTAATGGGAATCTTGGGCGGAATAATTTGGTGCAATGGAATGTCGTTTAATATCATTGCTTCTGGAAAAGCTGGCCCAGCAATTTCTTATGGCTTAGGACAAGGAGCAACAATCGTAGCGGCAATTTGGGGGATTTATATTTGGAAAGAATTCAAAAACGCACCAAAAGGCACATCAACCATACTCAACATCATGCTTTTGTGCTATGTGATTGGTCTAGGAATGATAATAGCTGCGAGATAAAATTTTGAGTAAAAAAGCTCAGATTGCAACAATTTTCAAAAAATCTTTGTTAAAATTTATGAGTCAACCAACTCAGAACTCAGCACAAATAACTCAGAACTCTTGAAACATCTCGCTTACCTCAATAAATATTTTCTGAAATACAAATGGTATTTGATTTTGGGTATCATTTTCACCATCGTTTCCAATCTTTTTGGCATTATTCCTGCCCAAATTGTGCGTCATGCCATGGATTTGGTGAAAGAGACAATTGATGTTTACTTTCTTTTTGACAATTCGCAGACCCAAAAAACGATGTACGAAGTTTTCACTACCAGCATAGGTATTTACGGTTTGTTGATTCTCGTTATGGCTATCTCGAAAGGAATTTTCCTTTTTGCCGTTCGTCAGACGCTCATTGTAATGTCTCGCCATATTGAGTTTGATTTGAAGAACGAAATTTACACTCACTATCAGAGTCTTCCACTTAGTTTTTACCGCCAAAATAATACAGGCGATTTAATGGCAAGAATCTCAGAAGATGTTGGAAAAGTCAGAATGTACGTTGGGCCATCGCTTATGTATTTAATGAATATGTTTGTGCTGGTAATAATGGTTTTGAGCTATATGTTTTCGGTCAATACTCGTCTTACTTGGTGGGTTTTGCTGCCAATGCCAGTACTTTCGGCGAGTATATTTTTGGTAAGTAGTACCATGAATAAGCGTTCGGAGGAAATTCAAAAGAGCCTTTCTAATCTTTCAACTTTCGTACAAGAAGCCTTTTCAGGAATCAGAGTATTAAAAGCTTTTGCCCGTGAAGATGATTCAGCCAAACGTTTTACGGCAGAAAGTGATGTTTATAAATCAAAATCTTTGGCATTAACTAAGGTCGATGCTCTTTTTTCTCCGACCATTGCCCTACTTATTGGTTTAAGTACTGTTTTATGTGTATATGTGGGGGGACAAGAAATCATTGCGGGAAGATTAACACCGGGAAATATTACGGAATTTATCATGTATGTGTTCATGCTCACTTGGCCGCTCATTGCTTTGGGATGGACCTCAAGCCAAATTCAGCGTGCAGCCGCTTCTCAGAAACGTATCAATGAATTTCTGAATATAAAATCTGAAATCGTTTCTGCAAAAAATATCACAAAACCAATCGAAGGAAATATCAGCTTCCGAAACATTGATTTTATTTATCCCGATTCGGGCATTCAAGCACTTAAAAACTTTAATCTTGATATAAAAGCAGGTGAATCGGTTGCGATTCTCGGCACGACAGGTTCGGGCAAAAGTACAATTGCAAATCTGATTGTAAGGATGTACGATACCACCAAAGGAGACATACTTTTTGATGGCTTTTCGATAAAAGATTATAATGTGCAATACTTGCGTAGTGAAATGGGATATGTACCGCAGGAAGTATTTTTATTTTCAGATACGATTATGAATAACGCCAAATTTGGTTCGCCAAATTTATCTAATGAGCAAGTAATTCAAGCTACAAAAGATGCCGATTTGTATCAGAATATTATGGATTTCCCAGAAAAATTTGAAACAAGACTTGGAGAAAGAGGTATTACACTTTCGGGTGGACAAAAACAAAGGCTTTCAATTACTCGTGCGATTGCCCGTGAACCAAAGATTTTAATTTTGGACGATTGTCTTTCAGCGGTTGATACCAACACCGAAAATATCATCTTGAATAACCTACAACGCATCATGCAAAACCGTACTTCGGTGATTATTTCTCACCGAGTTTCGTCAGCAAAACTGGCCGACAAAATCTTGGTTCTTGACAATGGAGAGGTAGTAGAACAAGGTACGCACGACGAACTATACGAAAAAGGCGTAGCTTATCGAGAACTCTACGAAAAACAATTGCAGACCGAAGAAGTTTGGTAATTGGCAGTTTCCAGTCTTCAATTTGCATAAACAGAAAAAGTCTTGCGAGCGTAACTCACAAGACTTTTTTTATAAACTGCCGACTTTCAACTGTGGACAAATTAATATCTCCTATTATATCGGCCGTCGCCAAGGTCATTACCACGATTTCCTCGGCTGAAGTCTTCGTAAGTTACACGTTCGCCATCATGTTTTTCACGATTTATCCATCGGTTCAATACTGTTAAATCTTCTATCAAATCTCGGCGTTCACGTGGGTCTAAATTACCATCACGTTTGTAACGATTTTCTTTATACTCAATAGCCTCTACTTCACGCAATAAACGTTTTGATTCACGAGAAGTAATTCGCCCATCTCCAATTCCCCAAGCAATTTGTCGGCGAGCCTCACGCTGATAACTATCAATTTTATCATAGCCACCTCTTCCATAATTATCGTTTCTTTCATAACGTCCATTTTCGTTGCCACGATGGTCATTACCACGTCGTCTGTATACATAATCATTACTTTCGTATCTAAGAGCATCATTTCTTGTTTGTGCATTGGCCAAAGCAGCAATTGCTACCAACATTGCAAAAATCATTAGCTTTTTCATAGTCAGTCTTATTTTGGTTTTTCTGTTATTAAACTTCCTTAATTATTTGAATCTAATACTAAGATGCAAAATCTTAGTAAAGAGTTTATTCTAAATATTGTTAATGATTGTTAAAGCCAAAATACCAAAAATGGAGAGTTTCTCAGTACTATATTACAAAATCAGATTGATATTTGTAATAATAAGTTTAAATTTGAAAAAAAACACTTATGCTAAAAGTTGTTTTTAATTAAAGCCTCAAAAAACAATGATTGCAGAACTAAAAAGTGCAGCAAAGCAATACCAAACTGGCGACCAAACCATCGTGGCACTTCAAGCAACAACCTTAAAACTCAACGAAGGTGAATTAATGCTTATTATTGGGCCGTCAGGTTCGGGAAAAACCACGCTACTTTCTTTATTAGGTTGTGTTATTTATCCTTCTTTTGGGGATTTGTGGGTGGATGGAAAGCATATCAATGACCTTAAAACCAACGATTTAGCTAAACTTCGCCTCAATACAATAGGATTTGTTTTTCAAAGTTTCAATTTACTTGCTCCACTCAACGCTGAAGACAATGTAAGTTTACCACTTAAACTTCAAGGGGTTTCAAGTTCAGAAATCAAAAAAAGAGTACAAAAAGCCTTAGAAGTTGTAGATATGACCGACCGACGAAAGAATTTACCAAAAGAGCTTTCTGGTGGTCAACAACAGCGAATTGCCATTGCAAGGGCTTTGGTTACAAATCCAAAATTGATTCTCTGTGATGAACCCACTGCTTCGCTCGATAAAGATTCTTTGACTGTCGTGATGAACGAACTTCGGAACTTAGCCAGACAAGGTAAATCAGTAGCAGTAGTAACACACGACCCTCGCCTACAAGAATACGCCGACCGTGTTGTAGAGGTAAAAAATGGTATTGCAACTGAGATTTTTGACCAAAAAGCTCACTAAATAAAAAAAACATCGTCCATCGAATTTAATATTATGAAAAAATACTTTTTTTTCTTCGTAACTATCACATTATTAAGCTCTTGCAATAAAAAAGAGAAAGAAGAAGCCGAAAAAGCTAAGGCTGACTCACTTGCAAAAGTACCTACAATCAATAATCAAATTTTGGGTGTTGCTCGCATCGAACCCGAAGATGGTATTTTGAATTTGACCGCAGGTACAAATGGAAAAGTATTAGCGGTTTTAATCGAAGAAAATCAAATTGTGCAGAAAGGTCAAAGTTTATTAATGATTGAAAATATCATTGAAAATGCCCAACTGATTCAGTCGGAAAGTAAAATTGGTACGCAAATAGCAGCGATTGCAGTAACAAAAGCCAATCTAGAAGCTGCAAAAGTAAACCTAAAAAATGCTCGTGATAACTATGAACGAAACCTACGCTTAACTGAAGGAAATGCCCAAACCAAACAAGCACTTGATGATAGCAAAGCTACGGTTGATAAATTAATGAAAGAAGTAGAAGTATCCGCTGCCAATATTGAGCAATCAAAGAGCAGAATCAACGAATTACAAGCCGATATTAGTTATTTTAAAACGATTGTTAGTCAAAAAAAAGTTAATTCGTTGGTTTCTGGAAAAGTATTAAAAGTCGCTGTAAAAACAGGAGATTACGTAAATAATACAACTCAAATAGCGGAATTTGCACCAAAAGGCTCCCTAATCGCAAAAACTGAAGTTGACGAATTGTACGCCGAAAAAATACAAATCGGACAAAAAGCTTTCATTATTTCACAAACAACTGGCGATACGCTGGCTCATGGCTCTGTAAGTTACACAGCCGATTATTTGAAACAAAAATCGCTTTTCAAAGACCAATCAACTGAGCAAGAAGACCGACGAGTTCGTGATGTTTCGATAAGATTAGAGTCAGGAAAAATGCCCCTTATCGGCAGTCGAGTTGACTGTATAATTTTGTTAAAGTGATTATTTTTAGCCAAATAAAAAAATATCAATGAGCGATTTTAGAGAATTGCTCCAAAGAATATGTTAAAAGAAGCATTCAAATTTATGTGGTACGACAAAGCCAAAATGTTTGGTATTTTATTCGGCATCATTCTGTCCGTATTTCTGATTGGGCAGCAACTTGGTATTTGTTTCTCGCTTTTGAATAGCACTATTTCATTGGCAAAATTCAACCAAAACTACATTTGGGTTATAAGCGATAAAAGTCAGCAAGTCAGCGATTTACCGCTCCTTGATATGCGTATTTACAGAGAATTAATGAGTATTACAGGCATTAAAAAAGTCAATCAATTGATTGTTGGCGGTGGAAGTGCCAAGTTTAACAATGGCACCAAGACCAATATTACAATGATAGGCACTCAAGCACCATCGTATGCTGGAGGCCCGTGGAATTTTGCCATCGGAAACCTGCAAGATTTACTGCAAGAAGGAGCAATAATCACAGATTCTTATGATGCTATTTTGAATAAAAATATAAAAATGGGCGACCATTTCGAGTATAATGGCAATCGAGTAGTATTAGTTGGCCAAACCAAAGGAGCAAAAGGTTTGGGTGTAGCTTATGGCTTTACAACTGTTGAACGAGCCAGAAAACTCTGTAAAATTCCAACAACAAAAGCATCTGCATTTTTGGTAGAATGGCAAAATGAGGCAGACATCGAACAAGTAATTAAGGCAATAAACAAAGAAATCCCAGGTGTGAAAGCACTTGAGGGTAAAACTTATACCGACGAAAGTCTTAAATATTTTGCCTTGAATAGTGGAATTGTGGCATCATTTGGGCTTTTGGTGGTTTTTGCAATCATCACAGGTTTTGCGATTGTTGGGCTTACGATGTTTTCGGCTGTGAACGACCGCATTAAAGATTATGGCACTATTAAAGCGATTGGCGGCACCAATGGCGTGATTAGAAAATTGATTCTATGGCAAGCTACAATTTACTCAATCGTTGGTTTTTTTGTTGCCTATTTTTTGCTTTTTGGTTTCGTGCAAGCCACCAAAACCAGCCTAAATATTCAAGTCACTTTTGGTTTAGTTGTTTTTCTTATTGGTGTAACTTTACTTATTGCTATTTTGGGAAGCCTTTTGGCCATGCGGAAAATCACAAAACTCGAACCAGCCGCTGTGTTTAGAACTTAAACTTCACAGTTTTATTAGCTATTTTTTCCGTTTTAGCTAGAAAAAAAACATTCATCCAAATAAGGTTTTTAGATTTGGGAAAATATAAAAAGATATGAAAAAAATAATTGTTGGAGTTGTTATTTATACTACTTTTTATCTGCAAAGTTTTACTGTCTTTGCTCAGAAAATCACGCTTAATGAAGCGATTCTGAAAGGAATCGAAAATCGAATTGAGTTAAAAACTCAGGCCTTAAATATTCAGATTGCAAGCAGCGAAAATGTTAAAATCAAAGCTAAATGGCTTCCGCAAGTGAGTGCAAGCGGTGATGTACGTTGGAATACTCAACTTCAAACTACTATTTTGCCTTTCGCCCTACCAGGCTCAAATGAATCGCAAACTATTGTGAAATTTGGTCGCCCATTCAATAATACTTTAGCTTTGCAAGCTGATCAGAAAGTGTATGATGCTAGCAATAAAATAGACCGCTTGATAAATGATACGCAAACAGAAGCTCTGAAAAATATACTTGAGCAACTAAAAATAAATCTAAAACAAAGCATTACCGAAGCTTACTTTTCGGCAGTTTTTAATAAAGAAAAATTGCGATTATCAGAAATTGCCATGCAACGAGCCAACGCTTATTTAGACGCAGCAAAAGTAAAATTTGAACAAGGAACGATTCTAAAAAATGATTTAGATAAATTTACACTCGATGTTAGTAATGCGAAATTAAATCAAACAAAAAATGTTCAAGATTATGAATTGAGTCTGGTTACGCTTCAATATCAGTTAAATACCAACGATAAAACTGAACCAGCCGAAGACTTAACTTCTATTTTAAATTACTCTCAAATCATTGATGCTCAAACAAATACTGACAAACGCACTGAAGTAAAAGCCGAGGAATTTAATCTTCAATTGAATGAACTAAATATCCAAAAACAAAAAAGCAGAAATTTACCAACAGTATCAGCTTATGGAAATTATTCAGCATTTCAAATTTCCGATACTTTCAATCCTTTTGCAAGTGGAACTTGGTTTACAGCCAATTATGTAGGTATTCGTGCCAATATTCCGATTTTTGATGGCAAGCAAGCAAAACTTTCAAGTCAAGATTTTTTGGTTCGTAAGCAAATCAATCAATTGAATATGGAGCGTTTAAGAAATGATTTTAACTACGAATCAAAAAGCACTTGGAATAATTTACAGCAATCAAAACTCAATTTGGAAGAAGCTAAGAAAAATATTACCCTCGCTCAACAGATTTTGGAAACCGATAAATTCAGATTTGAGCAAGGTGTTATCGTGATTTCAGACCTAAAAAACTCAGAATATTCACTACAAAACTCTGAAAATCAATACCTTAATAGTATTTACAATTTCTTGGTCGCAAGTGTTAGATATAAAAAGGCTAGTGGGGATTTATAAGATTAATCTAAAAAATTGGTTCTAATATAAAATGTGATTATATTAGATTTATAAATAAATATTATGATTGAATTTAAGCTATAACTTGACGAAGCATTTGTACAAACGCTTGGTTATAATCAGATAGAAAATTATTTGAAAGAACACTTACAGAAACTTCAACTAAAGGCTTCTGCAAAAGATATTTTAACAGATTTGGAAAAGTCTGAACTTACGAATGATGAGCAATGGCAACTATCACGGAACATAGTTTGGGAACAAGAAAAAAGTAAGTTTCTTATCTGATTACAAAATATGTGATAGATGCCAATATTCTGATGAGTATACTTATAAGTGGTAATGCAAGTTATAAGCCTATTTTAGAATTTTATGACTTTTATTTACCTGAATTTGTTTTAGTAGAAATTGAGAAATACAAATCTCAACTTCTATCTCGTACTAAAATGAATGAGGATGAATTTTTCAAATGGTCAATTTTAGTTTTTTCAAAAATCACAGTCTTTCCAAATTACATGCTAAGTTTAGAATCTCTCGAAAAATCAAATCTTTTGCTAAATGACATTGATATAAAAGATACCGCCTATTTAGCCTTAGCGATTCAATTAGATTTACCATTACTCGCAAGAGATAAACCTCTTTCAACGGGACTAAAAAAGAAAGGCTTTCGCATAGTAACGATGTTTGATGATTTTCTACGGAGTATATAAGATTTCTAAATAAAATCATGCAACTCATTACTTTCTCAAAATAAAAACCAAAATTCCAGCCATTAGTACAAATTCCAATTAGCTTATAAAAATCCAATCACAAAAAAGAAAGTCGAAACCGCAATTCGATTGATAGGTAAAGTTGTGTTTAGCATCTTAAAAAAGAATTTTGTTACTAAACCCCAAACTGGTTTAGATGGTGATTCAAGTGCTTATAAAACATATTATTCCATTCGGTTTTATTCATCACCCCAAATGAATGAGATTCTTTTCCATCAAAATGATTTTCGCCAAGTTGTTGAGTTATTATAATAAAATCAATCAAACGTTTCTTTTCAAATTCAAAATTTTTGGTTTCTTTGATAATAAATTGTGAAGCGGTTGATAGATTTTGTTTATAAGGCACTTCGCTAGTCACGCTATTTTTAACAATCATTTTCAAGATAAACTTTATCAAAGCATTTGGTTTTGGATGAATATCTTCATAAGTCATTTCATAAGTTATATTACAATGAGCCAACATTTGAGCAACGCTCATCTTTCCCCATTTTAGTTGAGTATCTGCCTTTAAATGACCGATTCTATCTATAATATCTACTGAAACTTCCTTGGTAAAAACATTAGGTAATGCCATTTTTTATGAGTTTTAGGTCTATGATTTTTTAAATAATAAATATTTTATTTAAAAATAAAGGTTGTTCAAAGTATTCACATTAATTCAAAGCAAAAAGTCGGATAAGAACTTATAAATAAAGTAATTATCCGACTTTTTAAATATTATTAAACTATTAGTTATGTCTAACTAAAAGCTTTTTTGTAACTACTTTTTTGCCATCAATTACCAGTTGATACAAGTAAATTCCCGAATCCCAATTTGTTGTTTGAACTTTTAGTTTAC
>CAMAQF010000063.1 GCA_945860265.1 Emticicia agri
AAATTGTATTGAAAGATGATTTGAAATCTTTGCAATTTGGAACAGCGGCTGCAGCATTGAAACACACAATCGAAGGCGACCAAAATTTAGTAACTGTACCAGAAGTAGAAGCCGTAATGAGCGGTGATAAATCTGGTAGATTGAGAAGATAATAAAAAATCACGAATGATGATTTATTTATTAAGAATTTTGGGTTAAAATCTTGTGATTTTTATTATTAATTTGTAATTCGTAAAAAATAAAATAATGGCAAGATTTGATAAAAATACAACCTTGGCACAGGTTTCGGCAACGGGTTTAATGCCACTTTTTACGCACAATGATTTAGAATTGTGTTTAGGCGTTTTGCGTGCGTGTTATGCCGCAGGTGTGAAAGTTTTTGAGTTTACAAACCGCACAGAAAATTCGTATAATAATTTTGGCGAGCTCGTAAAAATCGCAGAAACCGAAATGCCCGAAATGATTTTGGGTATTGGTACGATTTACGATGCAACAACGGCTCAAACATTTATCAATTTAGGAACAAATTTTATCGTTGCTCCAGTGATGAACCCCGAAGTTGGCAAAGTTTGTCAAGCAGCAGGTATCCCGTGGATGCCTGGTGTAATGACTGTTACCGAGATTTATAATGCTCGTGTGGCTGGTGCTGAATTTATCAAAATCTTCCCCGGAGATGTATTGGGAGCAGGTTTTGTGAAAGCCCTCAAAGGTGGCCCAATGCCCGATGTTCAGATTATGGTTACTGGTGGAGTTTCGCCAACAGAAGAAAGTCTAAAATTATGGTTCGGTGCCGGCACAACCGCCGTAGGTATTGGCTCGCAATTAGTACCGAAAGATGTTTTAGCCGCAAAAGATTGGGGAAAAGTTACTGAAATTGTAGGTAATGCTTTAAATATTATCAAAGGTTTGAGATAAAATTCTCTATTAATCCTCCAGCTAAGGAGGCAATTAAACAAAAAGCTCCAAAAACTAAATTTTTGGAGCTTTTTATATTTTAAATCCCACTTTAGGGATTAGGGGTAATTACGCATAAACATTCAATGCTGCTGCAACTTCACGCACACCGATTGCCATCATATTTGATAGATGCGTAGTAACGTTTTCTTCAAAACCTTTGAGTTTGCGAAGGTCAGTTCCCCAAAGTTGTTGGTTGCCCAAAACTGCATTGACTACTTCACTCACTTTATGGTTTTGCCATACTTCATAAAAATATTTTGCAGAATCGCATTGAATTGGATAAAGTTCGCCTTCTTTTTCTCCAAAATACTTGCCATTTTCTTCTTTTACTGCTTTCATAAATAATAGATAAGCAGAAAAACCACGAGTAAAATATTGCGGTACAGTATTGAATTCTTTATAATAATTCAGCAATAATGGAATATTTCGCATCTGCATTTTCATGGTATATTGTAGCGTGATGCTAATCCATTGGTGGTCGAGGTATGGGTTACGGAATCTATCTAAAACATCACGGCCGTAGCGTTGAGCTACTTTTGCGTCAATTTTATATGGAATTGCTGGAGCAATTTCTGACATCATCAAGTTTGTGATAAACTTCTCTGTTATATCATCTGCCAACGCTTCTTTTACGGTCTGAAAACCAGAAAGGAATTCCATACCGCACATAAGTGAATGTGTACCATTAAGCATTCGGAGTTTAAGTTCACGGAATTGCTCAATATTATTAGCAATTTTTACACCTTCATCGGCTTGGGCAAAAGTTAAAACCTCTTTAACTTTTTCGCCACCCTGAATCGCCCAAAGTCTATATGTTTCGGCTACAGCCAAAAGTTCATCTTCATAACCTAATTTCTGTTGAATTTCAACCAAGGCTTCACCTTTTGGCTTACCCGGTACGATTCTATCAACTAACGAATTGCAGAATGTATTTTCGGTTTTTAGCCACTCAATAAAATTAGCAGGTAAATGATTGAAAGAGGCAACTTTCAAAATAATATCTCTCAAAATATCGCCATTACCTACGATTAGCTCGGTCGGGATAATTACAACGCCGGCTTGTTTATTCTGGAAACGCTCATATAACCACGCCGTAAGTTTTGCAGGAAACGAAGCAGGCGGAGACTGACGAATGCTCTCTTCTACATATTGCAAACCAACTTCTGTAGTATTTGAAATAACTACTGAAATGTTAGAATCTTGGGCAGTTTCGAGGATTTCGTTCCATTGAGACTGAGCCGAAAGCACTCTACTTATGACCGAACTGATGATGTTTTCTTCAGTTGGCACACCTTTGTCGATACCTCTTACACAAATTGTATAAAGGTTATCTTGTTCGGCAAAAGCATCAGCACCACTCGTATCAGTTGATTTTACAACCACGATTCGTCCATTAAAAACCCCTTGTTTATTGGCTTTATCAATAAAATAATCGCATAGTCCACGAAGTAAAACCCCCGTACCAAATTGGAGTACTCTTTCAGGCAATTGTAGTGTAGAACTGTCGGTTAGTAATTCTTTAGAGAGTTTCATTAAAAGTCAAAATATTATAGAATGAATTTAACAAAAGTAGGTACTTTATTAAGTTTCATCAACTAAAATTCAGTTAAATTATAATACTATTTTGTAATTTAGGTTATACTTTATAAATAATTATACAAGAAAGTAATTGATGAGTAGCTTGTTGTGTAAAAACAATTTTATTTTAAGCGTTTTTATGCAGAATAATTGAAAAAAAGCAAAACGTATTTGATATTCATCAATAAATCAGACTTGTAAGCTGCTTGAAATTTTCCTTTTATCATCTTTGAATTTTGTAGAAACCCCGAAAAAAGGTAATTTTGCCACACAAATAAAACTACAGCTCTCAATGGAACAAATTTTTACAACAGCAGCTTTAACAAGCATTTTAAGCCTGACGCTTTTAGAAATAGTATTGGGCGTTGATAATATCATTTTCGTTTCGATTATTGCCTCGAAACTACCACATCTTGAGCAAAAGAAAGCACGTAATATTGGTTTAATGATGGCAATGCTTATTCGTATTGCATTATTGTTTGCTTTAGGCTGGATTTTAGGGCTTCAAACCGACTTATTTAATCTCAAGGACTTGGGTTTACCTTTCGATTTGGGCTTTAGTGGAAAGGATATTATACTATTGATTGGTGGACTTTTCTTGTTGTATAAATCAACTTCTGAGATACATCAAAAACTAGAAGGACACGAAGAAAATATAAGTGGTAAAAAAACAGCTTCTAAGCTCTCAAAAGCTATTTTTGATATTGCAATTATTAATATTGTATTCTCAATCGACTCAATTATTACGGCAATCGGTATGACAGATAATATTGTCGTGATGGCGGTTTCTGTTATTCTTTCTACATTTGCGATGTTGGCTTTTGCGGGAAGTGTGGGCGACTTTGTGGAGCGTCACCCAACTATTAAGATGTTGGCTTTATCGTTTTTGGTAATGATTGGTACATTGCTAATTGCTGAGGCATTTAAAGTTCATGTTCCGAAAGGTTATGTTTATTTTTCGATGGCATTCTCATTTTTGGTTGAAACCCTCAACATTAAAATGCGAAAAAATGCAAAACCTGTCGATTTACGCAACGAGATAAAATAAATAGATGATGCCCACTTGCCCGCGGAGGGTGGTAATGAGCGAATGAGAAATTGATTAAATAGCTTTCAGGGCAAATATTCTATATTTTTTTTAGTTAAAAACCCCCTATGGAGGTAAGTGGTCTATGAAGATATTTTCTTGGATATATACAATTTGGTGTGCGTTTTGGTTTATTGTAGTGTTTTTATTGCTTTTTCCTGTTGTTTTCGTTTGCTTGCAAAAAGAACAATGGAAGCCAATTGCCCATTATTGTAACCGTATTTGGGGAAAAATTTTCTTTTTCATGATTGGTCAGCCAGTAAACGTTACATACGAAACAGAACTCGACCCAAAACGTGCTTATGTTTTTTGTGCCAATCATTTTAGTTATCTTGATATTGCGATGATGGGCGTAGTCATCAAAAACTATTTTGCGTTTGTGGGCAAAAGTTCGGTCAAAAAAGTACCACTATTTGGGTATATGTTTACAAAACTTCATATACAAGTAGATAGAACAGTAAAAAATAGTCGAATAAAGGCCTTAACTCACTCAATAAAAGCTCTGAAATCGGGTCGAAGTATTATGATTTTTCCCGAAGGAGGTATTTTTTCGACTAATTTCCCCGAAATGATACAGCCTTTTAAAGATGGAGCTTTTTCGATGGCTATCGAAAATCAAGTGCCGATTGTGCCGATTTCGCTGTTTGATAATTATAAAGTAATGCCCGAAGTATTATTCAAATGGCATAAAATTAGGGTAATCGTGCATAAACCTATCGAGACAACAGGCAAAACAAAAGCGGAAATAGACGACTTGAAAAAGCAAGTTTATGATGTTATTCAGCCTACTTTAAATAAATTTAGAGACTAACGAAAAATTTAGGTACTTAGGCGACCGTCGCACGGCACTAAGCGACAAATTTAAATTTACTATGTGCCTTTGCTACTTTGAACCTTAATAAAAATATGATAATCGACCAAAAAACAGTTGAAAAAATGGCACATCTTTCTCGTTTAGAATTAAGCGAGCAGGAAAGTGAAAAAATGGTGGGTGATTTATCGAAAATCTTGAATTGGATGGTCCAACTAAAAGAACTCGACACCACCAATGTTGAGCCACTTACGCACATGAGCGAAGAAGTTAATGTTTTCAGAGAAGACATTGCCAAAAACGCTTTGCCAAGAGAGAAAGGTTTGAAAAATGCTCCAAGTCAAAATGGCGAGTATTTTCAAGTACCGAAAGTAATAGAGTAAAAGTTCACAGTCAATAGTTGGCAGTCAACAGAAATAAGCCTGTAAAGAATGATGTCGAATCGTCAATCTTTACAGGTTTTTTATTGAGAATTAAGCCAATTGATGGCGAGCGGCTCTTCCAAAACAAAACAAACTAATGGCCACCAAATAATGATAAACATCTGTTGGGTCGAGGATGCTATTTGGCATAAAACTCTTATTATATGTAGCCAAAATCAATGCTAAAACTCCATAAATAAGCCATGAACCAACGGCCGAACGACCTTTGATAAGTCCAAAAATGCCGATAAATAAAACCAACGGAATCGCTACCATTGATACTATCTGTAAGACTTTTAAGTTTTCGGTCAATCGAACGATTCCGAAAGCAATAAAACCTAAAATTAGAACGAAATAGGTAGCATTTCGAGAGGCAGTTTTACGTTGAACTGATAAAAATGAAGCATAAACTAAGCAAAAAGCTCCCGCGGTTCCTGCTAAATGTTGGAAAAACTCTGAAACAGTTTTTGATGGAGCATATCCCAAAAATCGGCTAACTCCAAAAAAAGCCGCTGCCGAAATTGAAAGTACGAAGGCTTCCCAAAGTAAGCCGGTATTAAAATCAACTTTTTGGAGATATTGGAAAAACACAAAAATACCTGTAAGTGTAAGCACAGCATCAGAGATAGCGTGAGAGATTTCCATAGTTTATTTTATAGGGTTTTAGGTTGAATTTGATGATAAAAACAATTTTAATCGTTGAACAAAAAAGGTCAACTATCAATCTGATAATCAACCTTTTCTAGCAGAAATATATGTACTTTATATTAGAAACACAAACTTGCCGCTCCAAGCAGACCTGCATCGTTTCCAAGTGTTGCTTTTTTGATAATAAGCGTTTTAAGGTAATAAGGTGTTAACCAATATTCCAATTGCTTATTGATAGCTGGCATGATATAATCAAACGATGCCGAAAGACCACCACCGACTAAAATTGTAGTAATATCAAGGATACGAATCATCGAAACCAAGGCATTACCGAGCATTTCGCCAACTTCGCTGAAAACTTGAAGGGCTAGTTCGTCACCTTCGGCAGCTGCAGCAACCAAACCCGTAGTCGAAATAGTGCCATCATCAGGCAATTGCGATTTGCCAGTATAAGCTTTTCTCATTTTATTAGCTAATGCTAACAATTCATTTTTGCCGATATTTCTTTCTAAAACTTTACCATTTTTTGAAGGGACGTGACCAGGTTCCATCGCATTTCCGCCACCACCTTTGAAAACTTGTTTGTCGATGATTGCCGCCCCACCAACACCAGTTCCGAGCGTAACCATGATATAGTCTTCTGGAATTTCTTCATCTTCTCCAAAATAATATTCACCCAAAGCGGCGGCATTTGCATCGTTTTCGAGGAAAAAGTCGCATTTTGGAAAACGTTCTTTAAAGTATGGTATAATTGCAGTGCCGTCAATTTCGGGAATAGCCGTGATTTCCACAAGAGTCGTACGATTACGGCTGATAAGCCCTGGCACGCCGATTCCGCATTTTTCTACGCTTTTATTTTCGGCCAATTGTATCGCAATTGCATCGCCCAATCGCTCAACAAAACGCCCAGATTTACGCCAACTTGCCGTATCGTGGCTATAAAAATTTGAAAGTTTACCAGTTTGAGCTTTAACAATGCCCATCTTGACGTTAGTGCCGCCCACATCAATTCCTAAATATTCGGTTGCCATTTAGCGTAAAATTATATGTATTAAAAATTCAAATATAAAAGTTTTTTCAGGATTTATGAATTAGGATTTAGCCTATTTGTATTTTGAAATTAGTCTTTAATTATTAAGCCTAATCACACGGGCGACCCAGTCCTAAAACTAAATTCTACCACTTAAATCTCAAATATCTCCACCTTGCGGACGTAAAACAATATCATCAATAACTGCGTTTTTCGACAAACTATATGCACTCCAAATAGTTTCGCCAATGTCGGTAACGGTCATAAATCTTTCTTCGGGAATTCCAGCCCCTGCCCAACTATCGGTGTAAACAGCCCCTGGCATTATCGAAGTTACTTTTACACCATAATCCTTCATTTCTTCACGCAAAACCTTACTGAAACCCAACAAAGCAAACTTTGAAATGCTATATGAACCACCATTTGGATAAGCTTTTAGACTCGCTACCGAACACATATTAAAAATATGTCCGCTTCCTTGCTCAATCATTGTCGGAATCAGCCCACGGGTCAGGTGATATGCACTATATAAATTAGTTTCGATGAGTTGTTCTAACACGCCATCGGCTTCTTCGTATACGTTGCCAGGGATAAATGTGCCAGCGTTATTGGTCAACATCCCGATTGCTTGAGCCAAAGATTTGATAAATTCTGCAAAAGCGATTGATTGAACTTTAATGGCTAAATCGGCTTGAAATACATGACATTTTACGCCATATTGTGCTTCGATTGACTGTTTGGTTGCTGCCAAATCGGTTTCATTACGAGCTGAAATTACAATATCAAATTCATTTTTGGCAAATTGTTCGGCAATAGCTCGCCCAATTCCTCTTGTACCACCCGTAACTACCGCTAATTTTCTACTCATTGAATGAAGTATTATTTTAAATGGGTTTGTTATAATTCTCAGAAAAACCTCAAATATAGAACTATGAACTTTAAACAAATCGTTATCTTTGCAAATATCGTTAAAATTTAGCTAAAAACTATGTTATCAGTAATAGGAAGATATTTAATATTTCTCGGAAAACTCTTCACTCGACGAGAATCGCTGAAAGTATATTGGAAAAGATTTATAGACGAATGCATCGGAATCGGTGTTAGTTCGGTTTTTATTGTTGCCATCGTGGCGGTTTTTATTGGAGCGGTGGTTTGCTTGCAAACCCGTGCCAACTTGGTGAGTCCGATTATACCTATCTATGTGGTCAGTAATATCGTGCGAGACATGACGCTACTCGAATTGTCTTCAACGTTTATGTGTGTGGTTTTGGCAGGAAAAGTTGGGTCAAATATTGCAGGTGAACTCGGAACAATGAAAATTACCGAACAAATTGATGCCCTCGAAGTAATGGGAATTAATTCGGCATCGTATTTGGTTTTGCCTAAATTATTAGCTGCGGTTTTCACGTTTCCGCTGTTGGCAATTATTTCTGGTTTTTTGGGCATTTTTGGTGGATATTTGGCAGGCACTTTGTCGGGCATCATCACTCCCGAAGACTATGTTTATGGTATTAGGTATTCGTTTATACCTTTCAATGTCTTTATTTCTATCATCAAAGCCTTTGTTTTTGGCTTTTTGATTTCTACTATTTCGGCTTTTCAAGGTTATAATACTCGTGGCGGTGCTTTGGAAGTTGGACAAGCCAGTACTTCGGCTGTAACAAATAGCTGTATTGCGGTTCTGATTGCCGATTATCTTTTGGCAGAGCTTTTGACTTAATTTTGAATGAGTGAATGAGAGAATTATAAAATAATAAAACCATTTTTTTCCCTTTAGGGGTCGAGGGTGTATATGATTGAAATAAAAAATATATCAAAGTCTTTCAACGATCGTATGGTTTTGGATAACGTCAGTGGCGTTTTCAAGAAAGGCGAAACAAGTTTGGTTATCGGTGCAAGTGGTACAGGGAAAAGCGTATTGCTAAAATGTATGCTCGATTTAGTGCGGCCCGAAGCTGGAACAACGCTTTATGATGGGCGTGATTTTTATATAGGCGATGAAGAAGATAAAAAAGATATTCGCCGAGAAATGGGCGTACTTTTTCAAGGTGGAGCCTTGTTTGATTCTAAAACTGTGCATCAAAACATTCAGTTTCCGCTCGATATGCTCACAGAAATGGGTGATGGAGAAAAGAAAGACCGTGTAGAATTTTGCCTACAAAGGGTTGGTTTGGAAGGGACAGGTAACCGAATGCCATCGGAGATTTCGGGAGGAATGAAAAAGCGTGTAGGTATTGCCCGTGCGATTGTGATGAACCCAAAATATTTGTTTTGTGATGAACCCAATTCTGGCCTCGACCCACTGACTTCGATAAAAATTGATGAATTAATCAAAGAAATTACCGATGAGTTTGAAATTACGACAGTAGTTATTACACACGATATGAACTCGGTACTTTCGATTGGTGATAAAATTATGTTTTTGCACAAAGGCAAAAAACTTTGGGAAGGAAACAGTCAAGCCATCATGGGCGATACAGTTCCTGAGTTGGAAGAATTTGTTTTCTGTAATAAAGCTCTTAGCTTGATGCGGGCTGGGAAGTAGGACTTAAACTTCAAAACAAAAATTATGGAAGAATTTAAAAAAATAAAATCATTTAGTGATGAAGCACAATTCAATGATTTGCTTGAAATCTTGAAGAAAAATAATATTCCTTTTCAATCTGAGGCTTATAGAGAAAGACATGGATTCGGTAAGTTTGATAAATTTGCCACCAGAATTTACTAAAAAAGTTACTTCTGATAATTTTGAAAGAGTTTCTGAAATTTTAGATTATGTTGCTACAAAGGAAATTTTCGAGATTGATAAATCACATTACTTGTTTAATTTTTCTGATGAAGAACTTTTTGACCTTCTTGCTAAACCAGATGAATGGTCGGCTTTTGATTATCAATTAGCACAAAAGATTTTAGATAAACGGGAAAACAAGTGGATAAAGAGTTTCTTAAATCATTAAAGAAGGCGAGAATAGAAAATTTAGCCAAACCCGAACCAAAACAAGGTAATAATATTTGGATTGGCTATGCCTTTCCTTTTTAGGTGGTTTAATTGGAATTGGGATTGGGATTGGATGGAACATGATGACAGCAAAGAAATCACTACCTAATGGTGAACAAATATTTGCTTATCAAGAAGTAGATAGGCAACATGGAGAGGGGATAGTAATATTGGGTGCTATAATGTTTATAATTTCAATAAACATACGTGCTATTTCTCAGATTTAGGATAATTAGGGTTTGCTGAAAAAGTTTCAAATATCAAATTGAGCTTTTCATCAATAAGTTAGAATATTGGAAATAGGATTGTTTTTTGAAAAAGCACGTTTGTGAGTCGAATTAAGAATAGGCATAAAAAATACTTACTTAGGGCTTGCTGAAAAAGTCATAACTATTTGACTATCAAATATATAGATATATATTTTCAGCAAGCACTAAGCACTTCTCGCAAAACCTGCAAAGATTTTATATCGCCAAATTCTTCGACATGAATTCTGTAAAATACAATAATAACTTCGAGTAAATGATTTCTCACACCTCGGCTCATCAAAAGGGGCGTTTGATAATCGGCCAAAATAAGCTTATCCATCAGTTTTTGATATTCGACATCAAACGGAATCATGGCATTAAATTCTTTGAATTGCGATACAATTTCGCCTGAATCTTGCGGTGAAAAACCTAAGAAAAACGCATATTTAATCAGAAAAATCAAGTGGAAATTCTCAAAATGCTCTTCGGTTTCGTCCAGAAAAATGAGTGAATTATAAAGGAAATCGAATAATACTTCATTTTCGGAGTGTTCTTTCAGTGTTTTATTCAAGATTTCATCCAAAAACATGCCGATACTTGATTTATGGATTTCATAGGGAAGTGTGCGAAACGGAAAACTTGATTTTATCTCCGAAATTCGATGCAAATCTTTCTTTTCATCATGATAAACCACCATATCGAGTAATGAAAGTGGCTGAAAAAGTGCGATTTTGTTTTTGCCTTTGCTGCTTCTTACACCGTTTTCAATAAAAGATTGAATACCGAATTTTTCGGTATAAACTTTTACGATAATTGATGTTTCACGATACCGAATGTAGCTAATAACTATTCCACGAGTTTTATGAAGCATGGTAAAGTAAAAAGAGAAAAAGGATAATCCAGAGAATATCTATAAAGTGCCAATAAATACTTATTAGCTTGATTTTTAGTTGGTTGGGAGGGTTTACGCTATACACGTAGGAGTCAACATATTCCATTCGTTGGAAAGCATCTTTATTGGCCGAAGCCAATGCAATTAATCCACCGAGAGTATGCAAAATATGTAAGCCCGAAAGCACATAAATAAACATTCCGCCAGTGTTATTGCTCATCGTAATTCCTGCCAAGAGCATTTTTCTCCAACCCAAACCCTGTAAAATAATGAACACTATACCCGCCAAAAGTGTAATACTAATATTGAGTCGATAACTACGAAAACGTTCTTCTTTAAATGCTTTATTGGCTCCTTGGAGTGTAAAACTACTAGCAATAATCACAAATGTACTCACCCAAAACATTCCAGGTATTTTTAGCGGAATATCCTGGTTTCGTGCTTCTTTGGTAATAAAAACCAAGAGCAAAAAGAAAAATAACAAGCCACTACCAACAATGGCTAAATATAGCATGAAAGCAAATGGTTCACGGCGTTTTGTAAGTCGGTTCATGCATTTTTTCTCAATAAAGAGAGCTATTTTTGTTTTTAAACTTTAAAGAATCCTTGCCACATTGCGAAGCTTGGAAAACTACTTTTCAAGTCCGATTCTTGCTCAAAAATACCATAAACTGTCGAACCCGAACCCGTCATAGAAGCATAAACTGCCCCTGATTGATAAAGTGTTTCTTTTACCTCGGCAATGGTCGGATACTTTAATAACAACTTTTCTTCAAAATCGTTTTTAACTATTTTTTCCCATTCAGAAATTGGTTGCGAAAGTGCCGTTTTTAGAGCTATTTGAGGCTTTTTTGGCGAGACGCCCGAATACGCTTCAGCCGTAGAAATATGAATATCGGGATTTACCAAAACCACAAATTTGCCTTTTAAATCAAGTTTAAAATCTTCAAATTCATCACCCTTATTGTAGCAAAAAACTGGTCGGTTTTCTATGAAAAATGCACAATCTGAACCCAGTTTTCGGGCAAAATCTTTCAATTCGTCATTGCTGAGTTTTAGCTCATATACCTCGTTGAGCATTTTTAGCGTAAACGCTCCATCGGCCGAACCGCCACCCAAACCAGCACCCATCGGGATAATTTTATGTAGGTGAATCATGGGCGGAACATTGATGCGGTCTTGCAATAAATTCCATGCTTTTAGGCATAAATTAGTGCTTTCATTGCCAGGAATAGCCAAACCCGAACTCTGAAAGATAGCATTTGTAGTATCTAGATTTTGGTTGGGGATAATTTCGAGGGCATCACACCACTCGACAGGATAAAACACTGATTCGATGTTATGAAAACCATCCGAACGTTTTTCGGTAATATTTAAGCCAATATTTATTTTGGCGTTTGGAAATGTAAGCATTGGGTCTAATTTCAAAATTCAAATTTAGTCAACCGCCTAGTAAATAAATAGTAAAACAATTTTAAGTTTTTCATAAAACCCAAATCTTGTTTAAAAGACATAAGAAACTAGAAACGTAATTCGAAATAAAAGGTTAATTATCAATAAATTAAGAATATACTTTTGCCGCTTATTGTGTCTTAGAACTTTTTTAGGGTTAATATTTTATCAGTTAAAAAAACTTGAAAAAAGGCGTTTCTATAACAAACACCAGATTTTATTTATTTATTAATTTTTATCAGCCAATCGCCAATGATTTGTAAGGCTTCGGGAGCGAAATCTTCTTTTATTTTGGCATATTCTTGAGGCAAACCTGTTTCAGCGTGTTGAAAAAGATGGTTCAAACCTTCTAATTTTATGATTTTGTAATGTTTATTTATGGCCATTTTTAAGCCTTCTTCTATTCCTGCCAAATTTTCTTCAGGAAAAACTTGATAGTCTTTCGAGCCATTTAATACTAAAATTGGGCATTTTACTTTAGAAATAGCAGCCATTGGGTCGAATTTAATAAAAAAGCGTCCCCAGTCAATCGCCATATTTTTTAATGTGTAATAGACATTGGCCAAGTTGCTAGCATACTTTGCTTCTTCTGCCGAAAGGCTGTCTTTCCAGTTCTTAGTGATTTTATCTAACGCAAAGACAGCTTCAGTCTGAGTTTCTGCTTGTTTGTAAGCACTCAAAACATTGGCGATATAAAGAGCATATTTTTGTTTGAAAGTGGTAGAAAAATTTGGTATTGATTCAATTGGCATTGTAAGTTGCTTTTGTAAAATTACTTCTCCCGAAACTCCCGTGCCAGCCAACGATACAATAAAAGATACATCTTTGCTTTGGGCGGCCACCATCGGAGCAATCATTCCGCCCTCGCTATGACCAATCAAGCCTATTTTTTTGTGATTGATTTCACTCCGAGTTTTCAAGTAATCAATGCCAGATTTTACATCTTTGGCAAAATTTTCACTGGTTATTGCTTTCGGGTTTCGGCCTAAGGTTGCTTTTCCCGCTCCGCGGTCATCAACTCTTAGAACGGCAATTCCATTATTAGACAAATACTCAGCAATTACTTTAAATGGCTTATGTCCTAAAATTGTTTCATCTCGGACTTGTATACCTGAACCTGTGATTAGAATGACCGCAAGAAATTTTGAGCCATTTTCGGGCATCGTTAGTGAGCCAAAAATATGAACAGAATCTGTTAAATTCCAATAATTCACTTCTTCTGATTTAAAGGTATTTTGAGCAAAAGTAACTTGTATTGACAAAATAGTGAGAATGAAAACCTTTTTCATGTGTATTGCTTACGGTTGTGGCATAAATGTCATTTGAAATTTTGAATAAAAAAAGGGCTTTATTGAATAAAGCCCTTATAATTATTAAGCTATAAAATTGAGTTTTTTCTAAAAATTATCACTCCATTGATAAGCCTCAATGAGTTTCATTTCGCCTTCTTTTCCTTTTGCAAAATTGCCGTGTTCCATACCCATAATAAACTCTTGGTTTTTGGCTTTTGCTTTATCGAAAATGTGCTTGAAAAGGCTTTTGTAGTTAATTTCGCCAGTTGTTGGCTCTTTGCGGCCAGGCTCATCGCCGATTTGGAAGTACGCAATTTCTTCCCAAGCCCAATCCATGTGATTTGTCATTCGGCCTTCGTTTCGCTGCATGTGCCACATATCAAACAAAATCTTACATGAAGGGCTGTTTACAGCCTTACAAATCATGTAACTTTGGTCAGAATGACGTAAGAATAAGTCAGGGTTATCGCTCAATGGTTCAAGTACCATTGTGAGGTTGTGCGGCTCAAAAATATCGCAAGCACGACGCAAAGCATCAATTACATGACCCGTTTGAATACCCAAAGGCAAATTTCTCTCAAAATAACCTGGTACAACCGTCATGTATTTTGCATTGCAACGTTTGGCCGTTTCTACCGAATCTCGACAAGTTTTCAAGAAATTTTCGAGAAACTCTTTTTTGCCAGTTGCCAACGAAATTTTCCAGTTATCGCCGCCATCAACCACAAAAACGCCCATTTTCATGCCGAGTTTTGCGAGCGTTTCACCGATTTTTGTTTGTGTCTCAACGGTGCGTTTCAGCATTCCGTTGTCTTCAAGAGCCATGAAACCATTATCGGCCATAAATTTAAGTTGGTCGAATAGGTCTTTTCCTGCTGAATTTTCAAACATCCCAAAATGCGGAGCATAGAGGAGTTTGTATTTAAACGGAGCTACATTTGTCGGCGAAGAAGCCAAAGCAGTAGCAGTAGTTCCGAGGCTTGTTGCACCTGCGGCTAAGACACTTTTTGAAAGAAAGTTTCTACGATTCATTAGTTTTTATAGATTGAAGGTTGATTTTTAAAAGAGCAAATAAATATATTTCAAATATATCATAAAAAAAGCGTTTGGTCTAAACCAAACGCTAATAGTTTTCTCAATACAAAAAGTCCAAATTTTCTGTTTTTACATCTTCTGGTTCGAGTTCTAAGAATTCTTCCCAAAATGGATTTTCAGGTAAGGCTGCTTTGCATATAATTGGTTCTTTTTTTACTGGATGTACAAAATAAAGGCGGCGAGCGTGTAAATTGATGTTTCCTTCAAGATTTGGACGGGGAAAACCATATTTTACATCGCCTCGAATCGGACAACCCATTTTGGCCAACTGCACACGAATTTGGTGTGGGCGACCAGTAATCGGATTGATCTCAAGTAAATGTGAGTGATTTATTTCTCCCAAATAGCGGTAAGTTAATTCAGCTTTTAGTGAACCTTCAACTTCTTCATCAAATGCCTTTACTATATTTCTGGCTTCGTCTTTTATGAGCCAATTGGTAAGTTTTCCTGTTTTTTTCTCAGGTTTATTGCCCACAACTGCCCAATACGTTTTCTGAATTTCTCTTTTTCTGAAAAGTTCATTCATACGTTCGAGAGCCTTTGAGGTTCGTGCAAAAACCACCAAACCGCTCACAGGGCGGTCAAGTCGATGTACAGTTCCCAAGAAAACATCACCAGGTTTGTTGTATTTGTCTTTAATATATTGTTTAACGTAGTCCGAAAGCGTTTTATCGCCTGTACTATCGCCTTGCACCAAAATACCCTGTGCTTTATTGACGATAATGATGTGATTATCTTCGTAAACTACTTGAAATGGTTGTTTCTTTGCCACTTTACTTTCTAATTAAGAATGTAGAATTAAGAATTAAGAATGTTTTTGCACTAATAAAAACCATTTTATTCTTGTCTTCTTTAAATTAAACTATCGACCGTCGTCTGTTGACCATCAACCTCTAAACAAACTCCAAAGCCAAACGTCTGGTTTCTTTGTCGGTTTCTATATAATCTTCAAGCGTTGGAATACGCACAAAGCTCACTTTTTTCATACAATTTTCAATCAAATCTGACATTGCTAAGAAACCGATTTCGTCACGCAAGAAAGCAGCAACTGCAATTTCGTTGGCGGCATTTATGATACACGCCATATTTCCGCCAACTTTGAGGGCTTCAAATGCAAAACTTAAATTTCTAAAAGTCTCATAATCAGGCTTTTCAAAAGTTAAAGATGGAAATTGAGCAAAATCCATTCTTGGAAAATTTGATTTTAAACGATTCGGGTAGCCAATCGCAAACTGAATCGGTATACGCATATCTGGTAAACCCATTTGGGCTTTCATACTGCCATCTTCAAACTGCACCATCGAGTGAATAATACTTTGCGGATGCACGACTACTTCTATTTGGTCGGGTGTAAGTCCAAAAAGCCATTTTGCTTCTATCACTTCCAATCCTTTATTCATCAAAGAAGCCGAGTCAATCGTTATTTTTGCCCCCATGCTCCAATTTGGGTGTTTCAGAGCTTGTGCTTTTGTAACGGTTTTCAAAAACTCACGGTCTTTTCCTCTGAATGGCCCGCCTGAGGCAGTCAAAATTATCTTTTCGATTGGATTATGAAATTCACCAACCAAACATTGAAATATCGCTGAATGCTCCGAATCAACGGGCAGAATATCAACTTTATGTTTTTGGGCTAATTCTGTCACCAATTCGCCAGCCACAACTAATGTTTCTTTATTCGCCAAAGCTATATGTTTTCCTGCCTTGATGGCGGCCACAGTCGGAATTAAACCTGCGTAGCCAACTAAGGCCGTTAAAACCATATTGACAGACTCCATTGCAACGACCGAAACCAAAGATTTTTCGCCAGTATAAACTTTTATATCGAGTGGGTCGAGAGCTGCAAAAACTTTATCATAAAGGTCTTCGTTTGAAATGACAACTACATTCGGGCGAAACTTGGCTGCTTGTTCAATCAACAAGTCGGCGTTATTTTGTGCGGTTAGCACTTCTACTTCAAAAATATCAGGATTGGCTTCTACTACTTCCAGAGTTTGTGTTCCTATCGAACCCGTTGAACCAAGAATGGCAAGATGACGTTTTTGCATGAAAAAGGATGAAATAAATAAATCTACTGAAATTTTTTACAAAGTTCGTAAAATTTAATGATAAAGTTTTTACTTTAACGTTTCTATTCAAATTGAATTACGAATTACGAGTTACGCATTACGAATATTTATAAATAACACTCTTGTAGTCAATATTATATAGAGGTTTTTAAATATATTGTACAAATACTATTTTTAAATTTTACACCTCTTTAGGGGATGGGGGCATGCAGACGGCTGAAGACCAATTTCAATTTTTCGAGGGTGTTTTTTTTGAATCCCTCGGACGTGATGTACAAGTGACCGAGTATCGCTTGCTACAAGGCGGAAGCATCAACGTGACCGTACAAGTAGTGACCAATGAAGGCAAATACTTTGTGAAATATAATACTCGAAATCACGAAGGAATGTTTAAAACTGAAGCCCGTGGGCTTGATTTATTGCGAGAAACCAACGTGATTCGAGTGCCAGAAGTTATTAACTGGGGGCATCGTGATGGACAAGATTATTTGGTGCTGGAAAATATTGAATATACTAAACCCAACTTTGATTATTGGGAAATGTTGGGAGAAAAAATAGCTGCTCTTCACCGAAATACTGATGAAAAGTTTGGACTAAATTTCGATAATTATATCGGTTCGCTTCGTCAAAATAATGAGCAGAAAAGCGATTGGATGAGCTTTTTTATCGAAAAACGATTGAATCTTCAAGCTGGATTGGCTTATTATAATGAATTGATTAGCAAAGAGTTGTACGATAAATTTCAACAATTCTATAAAGTTTTGCCAGATTTGTTGCCCAATGAACCTGCTTCGTTATTACACGGAGATTTATGGACAGGAAATGTATTAACTAATAATGATGGCGAGCCAACGCTCATCGACCCAGCCGTTTATTACGGAAATCGTGAAATGGAAATCGCTTTTACTACTCTTTTTGGAGGTTTTGATAAACGATTTTATGACTCGTATAATGAAGCCTTTTCGCTACAGCCTCGCTTCGATATGCGTGTGCCGATTTATAATATTTATCCGCTATTGGTTCACGTAAATTTGTTTGGAACGAGCTATTTACCCCCCGTGATTCGGACTTTGAATAAGTATTTATAGCTTTGATTTACAGTAAACTATGTTATTTAAGTTTTTGGAAATTTTGCATATTGTTGCAAGTGCTTAATTATTAGAAACTTACAATCAATTTACAACAACTGTGAAACTAAACTAATAATGTATTTAAACTCATTCTTTATTTACTCTTATTTTCGATATAATTAGGGTTTGGGCTTGGTATTTGTGCATTGGTATCTTTTCTCCATTTATCAAGTAGTTTTTTTAACTCCTTTACCTTTTCTGGATTGATTAATGCCAAATTATTACTTTCAGAAACGTCGTTTTTCAAATTATAAAGCTCAATAGAATTAGACTCAAAAAACTCAATTAATTTCCAATCTTCGAAGCGTACCGCACTGTATGGAGCATCACCTTCGTGGTAATGAGGATAATGCCAAAATAAAGGTCTTTTATATTTTTTATTGCTTAAAATGACTGGTTTTAATGATTTTCCATCAAGTTTTTCGCTCGGTTTGATTTCTGCCAAGTCTAAAATAGTTGCTATTAAATCCATCGTAATTGTTGGTTCATCAATCACTTTTCCTCCCTCAATTTGATTTTTCCAATAAATCATTAAAGGTGTTCGAGTGCCACCTTCATAACACCAACCCTTACCTTTTCTGAATGGTAAACTACTGGCAGTTGGCATCAAAGTACCATTGTCGGCTGCAAATATGATAACCGTATTTTCCAATAAGTTTTTCTGTTCTAAAACATGAATTATTCGCCCAATATTTTCATCTAAACTTTCAATCATAGCAGCATAAATGGGATTTTTTTGACTGTCAGGCGACAACAAGAGTTTTTTGTATTTTTCTATCTTATCGGGTTTAGCTTGTACAGGAGTATGAACTGCATAGTGAGCAAAATTCAAGAAAAATGGAGCGTCATTATTATGATTTTCAATAAGTTTGATGGCTTCATTTGTCAATCTGTCTGTCAAATATTCACCTTTTTCTCCTTCGGCTAAATTAGGCATTTGATAAGGTGCAAAGAAGCCTTTTTTAGGGTGCCCCCAATTCGAACCACCGATATTTACATCAAATCCTTGGTTTAATGGGTAAAACTCTTCCCCTTCGCCAAGGTGCCATTTTCCTACATGCCAATTTTCATAACCGTTTTCTTTGAGGTACTCGGCAACTGTTTTTTCTGACTGTGGAAGAAATTTCTGCCAATCAGGAATCAAAAGTTTAGGATTCTTTTTTTCATGCCCTGCAATCCAGTCGGTGATGTGAAGTTTCGATGGATATTTCCCTGTCATCAGAGCAGCTCTTGTTGGCGAACACACCGTACAGGCTGAATAAGCATTCGTAAACTTTACACCCTTTTGGGCTAAATTGTCAATATTGGGTGTTTGATTGAATGTGTTTCCGTAGCATGCCAAGTCTGCCGAACCCATATCATCAATAAAAAAAACGATAAAGTTAGGTTTATGAATTTCGTTTCTTTTGGTGAAAGATAATAGAAGAATAAATGCAGAAATGGCACAAATAAGACTAGTTTTCATAATCAAAAATAAATTTTGGTGTTTTTTGTAATTAAATATATAGGCCTTTTTGTATATGTCAAGATAGTAATTTGTCCACGGTCAATAGTTGACAATCCACAGTAACATAAAACACTGTCTATCAGTTTTTTATGAAATACAAATTTGTCGATAAAATACACCCAACTGTTTAAAGTGAGATTTTGATAATTATATTATATTATTTGCATCCTAAACTACCATCAGATTACAGCCTCTAATATCTGAGTTATCAAAACGGCCAATGATACTAAATGATTGATTTTCAGTATTATATGCTCCTAAATCTTGCGTTTCTATAAAACAACAAGAATCAATATTAGCCAAATCGACCACATTAATTCCGCCACGTACAATGCTTTTACTACCAAAAGCAGGCAAATTGATGGTGGGAATAATCTTGAAAGGGTCATTTATTTCTCGTAGCAAAACTTTCATCGTTTGAGGTAATTCAAAAATACCATCACCTTTCGAGTAGCCTTGCGAAAGTAGCTCGGTCATGCCATATTCCGAATGAATTTTTTCAATACCAAAAGCAGAAGTCAAAATTTCGTGTACTTCTTCACGCAACAGTTCCTTTCTTCTCCCTTTCATACCGCCAGTTTCCATCACGATGAGTCTGTCTTTCAGGTTTTGCATAAAAGATAAGTCTTCGCCCGATTCGGCCAAATCGAGCAAGGCAAAAGTTACGCCAATCAACAAAACCTTTCGTTTAGAATTATGGTTAGATAATTGATGAAGTTGTTGAACCAATTCGGAAGTATTTTTTAGATAAAAGCCCGATTCTCTTGAATAAGTGCGATAAATAAAACTTTGTACCATATACACCAACGACGAGTTATTTCGTTCAAGATAAGAAGGGAGTAAAGCTAAAACATGAAATTCGCTTAATGGGCCATAGAATTGTTCAAAAATTCGTTGACTGATGTATTCATAAAAAGGCAAATCGCTCACTAAATGTTTGCTCGTGGTGTCGCCTGTTGTGCCGCTACTTTCGAAAACTATTTGGGTAGGAGCAGCATCCGAAACTATTTTATGGTGTTTGAAAAATTGAATCGGCAAAAACGGAATTTTTTCTAAACGATTTACTTTAGTAGGATTTATGTTCAGAAAACCCAAATATTCTTTATAAGTAAAATTAGTTGTAGCCTGAAAGCGAAATGTTTCTAAAGCTAATTCTTCAAAATCATGTGGTCTTACAGTGGTATCCCCCAATTTTATAACTGCTGATTTTAGTTCGTCACGAATACTCATTGAAATTTTTATAATTTTTACTAAATTAGCCGAAATATCATTATCAAAAGTAGAAAGTTACTTCTGATATAAAATTACATATTTACGATGAAAAAGGTTTCGGGATTTATCATATTAGCGGCAATAGGCTCATTAATAGGTTGTTATAAAGAAACATCATTTGATGTGAAGCCAACTATTGAATTTAAAACTTTGAAAAAAGAAATCAGAATTGACCAATTTGCAGGGTCGAAAAAAGATTCTGTTATCTTGACCGTCAAGTTTCAAGATGGTGATGGTGATTTGGGCTTGAACGAAAAAGAGAAAAACACCGCTGAATTGAAAAACGACTTTAATTTCATTATACGTATTTTTCGTAAAAAGAAAGGGGTTTTTACCGAGTTTAAACCTTCTGTTCCGTATTCGGGCTATTTTCCTCGCCTAAAAGCTGATGGTAAAGTTGGCCCAATTGAAGGGACGATTGATTATTCAATTGATTTTCCTCAGCCTTTCACCCCAGTAAAAGATTCATTAAAATTCCAGATAACTATCAAAGATCGAGCAGGTAATATTAGTAATACTACTGAGTCGAGCGTGATCGTATTGAATGAGTTTTGATTTTGGCAATCGGAGGTCAGTTTTCTGCATTCGACTGATTTATTGCTGATTTCCGAAAGCCGATGTTATAATTTCAAAATTGCACCAGTGCCATTTACTTTTGGGTAAATCGGCTTTCCTTTATCAAGAAAAACTCCCGTTGCCGGGTCGTTAGAAATCAAAATCGAACCATCCATATCTACGTAATCAAGCAAAGGTGCAAGTTGCCCAATTGCGGAAATACCAATACTAGTTTCGGTCATACAGCCACACATTACTTGTAAACCAAGGTTTCGAGCTTCAGCAATCATGCGTAATGCGGGCGTAATTCCACCACATTTGGCTAGTTTGATATTTACGCCATCAAATCTTCCAACACATTTTTTTACATCGGCTTCTACAATACAACTTTCATCTGCAATTAAAGTTAAAACTGAGCCTGCCATTACATCGAGCATTAGGTCATAATCATCTTTTCGCATCGGTTGCTCAATAAATTCAACGCCCAATTCTGCAAAAACTTTTGAGTTTTCAATCGTTTCTTCGACTCCCCACGCACAATTTGCATCTACTCTAAAAAGTGCGTCAGTATGTTTACGAAGTTCACGGACAATCTCTACATCGTGGTCGGTTCCAAGTTTGATTTTATAAATTGGAAAATCAAATTCTTGCATTTTCTCAACCATTTTTTCGATGGTATCAATGCCAATCGTATAATTCGAATAAGGAACTTTAGTAATATCCAATCCCCAAATTTCATACAATGGTTTTCCTTGCTTTTTGCCCCATAAATCCCAAGAAGCCATATCCAATGCACAATGGGCAAAAGAATCCTCTTTCAAGTAAGGATACATAAACGCCCAAAATTCTTCGGGACTATTTAGTTCATATTTTTCAATAAGTTCTTGGTATTCAATGAGTTTATCTCTCATTCCTTCGGCCGTTACGCCATAATAAGGAATTGGAGTAGCTTCACCATAGCCACTGATTTCGCCGTCTTGAAGTTCAACAATAAAGGCATCAATATCATTACGAGAGCCATGTGCAATCGTAAATGTGTGCCGCATTTGAAGCGTAAGGATATGGAATTTTAGTTTCATTTTTGCAGTCGGCTATCAGCAATCGGCTGACAGCTTCGTTTATTTAAATAAAATGTAATTTTGATTTGAAGCTAAAAGTCGACTGTCGAAAGCTGACCGCCGACTGCTATTTACATATTCACCAACTCATTCCCGCGTAGCACAGGCACAACGTCATATAAGTCACGTTGTAGGCAATAAGCAATATCTTTATTAATGCCCAAACGCTGCAAACGACGAATGTGCGATGAATTGGCCAAATAGCCTAGCATATCGTCTTTGGCTTGTTGATACATTCGCATGGCCAAAATGGCAGTATCTTCTGCTACAAAAAACTCATTTTGCACGGCATCAACTACTGCACCCGCAAAAAGTGTATCTTCCAAATTCACACGACCCTTCCAGCCAGCACAAAGCACCAAAACGTCGTAGGGTTGAGTTCTCAAATACTCGACAATCGCATTGAGATTTAAGAAAGCACCTACCAAAACTTTTACGGCCGAACTTTTTGCTTTCGTGATAGAATAAGTGCCGTTTGTGGTTGTCATGGCAATTTTTTCGCCAATCAGTTTTTCGTCCATGTAACTAAAGGGAGAGTTATCAAGCTCGAATCCTTCTACTTTTTGGGCATCTCGCTCTGCTGCTGCAATAAATCCTTTGGCTTGTAGGGCTTGGCATTCTTCAACAGTTTCTACTGGGATAATCGCTTTTACGCCATAAGCAAAGCCTGTAACCATGCAAGAGGTCGCTCTAAAAATATCGGCAACAATCACAATCGTATTGTCAATTTTGTGAAGGTGCAACAAATCTGGAGTTAAACAAACATCAATATTTTTCATTTTTAAAACAAGGATTCTTAATAAAAAAATGTTGCAAAGATGTCAAAAAATATGTTCAAATCTGACAACTTTCTCAAAGATGTCAGATTTTAGTAATAAACTTTAAAAATTGAAACCGATTTTCTAAAAATAATCCTACCTTTTGAATCTTTTTTTGCTAAAAATATGGGAATTGTGAAAATACTGTCGTAATTTTGCACCCGAAAAAGCAAGGCTAAAACGCAAGTTTTTTCAAATTTACATTCAAAACTCATCAAAAAATTATATGGCATCAGTTAGACCAGATGAAGTTTCAGCAATCCTGCGTGAGCAATTGGCAGGTTCAAGAACCGAAGCTGAACTCGAAGAAGTTGGTACTGTGTTACAAGTCGGTGACGGTGTAGCACGTATATACGGTTTATCAAAAGTTCAAGCCGGTGAATTGCTGGCATTTGAAAACGGCTTAAAAGCCCTCGCACTCAACCTCGAAGAAGACAACGTTGGAGCAGTATTATTGGGCGATTCGACTGGAATCAAAGAAGGAGCAACAGTGAAACGTACGGGTGAAATTGCTTCTGTAAAAGTAGGCGAAGGAATCATCGGTCGTGTTGTAAATACTTTGGCAGAACCGATCGATGGGAATGGCCCGATTCAAGGCGAAACTTTTGAAATGCCATTGGAGCGTAAAGCACCAGGAGTAATCTATCGTCAGCCTGTAACTGAGCCTTTACAAACAGGTATCAAATCAATTGACGCCATGATTCCAATTGGTCGTGGACAACGTGAGTTGGTTATCGGTGACCGTCAGACTGGTAAAACCGCTGTTTGTATTGATGCCATCATTAATCAAAAAGAATTTTACGATAAAGGCCAACCAGTATTTTGTATTTATGTAGCTTGTGGTCAGAAAGCATCTACCGTGAAGGCTGTTGAACAGACACTTCGTAAATATGGTGCGATGGACTATACAGTTATCGTAAACGCAGGTGCTGCTGACCCATCTCCGATGCAATTTTTTGCTCCGTTTACGGGTGCAGCTATCGGCGAATATTTCCGTGATACTGGTCGTCCAGCATTGGTTGTTTATGATGATTTATCAAAGCAAGCCGTTGCCTACCGTGAGGTATCTTTATTACTTCGTCGTCCACCAGGTCGTGAGGCCTATCCGGGAGACGTTTTCTACCTTCATAGCCGATTGTTGGAGCGTGCAGCAAAAATCAGTTCTGATGATACTATTGCAAGCAACATGAACGACTTACCTGCTTCATTAAAAGGTAAAGTAAAAGGTGGTGGCTCATTAACAGCCCTTCCGATTATCGAAACTCAAGCGGGTGACGTTTCTGCCTATATCCCAACTAATGTAATTTCGATTACTGATGGTCAAATCTTCCTGGAGTCTAACTTGTTCAACGCAGGTATACGTCCAGCGATCAACGTAGGTATTTCGGTATCTCGTGTGGGTGGAAATGCTCAAATCAAGTCGATGAAGAAAGTTGCAGGTACTTTGAAACTTGACCAAGCACAATTCCGTGAATTGGAAGCGTTTGCTAAGTTTGGTTCAGACCTTGATGCTTCTACAAAATTGACTATCGACCGTGGTCGTAAAAACCAAGAGATTTTGAAGCAAGCTCAATTCTCTCCAGCACCAGTTGGCGAGCAAGTGGCAATTATCTATGCTTCAATCAATGGTGTAATGGATAAGGTGGATGTAAGCAAAGTAAAAGCGTTTGAAAACGAGTTTATGTTATTGTTGAAAGCACAACATCCTGAAGTTTTACAAAAACTTGGAGCGGGCAAATTGGAAGATGACGTAATGGCCATCATTAAGAAAGTTGGCAAAGAATTAGCAGAGAAATACGCTTAATATAATTTGAAGATTTGAAAATTTGTCAATTTGAAATTTATCGTCAAATAGCATATTTTTAAATCTTCATTTTTTGAATCGTTTTAAGATTAATCATTTTTTGGAAAACATTTTCATAATACTGCGATTCATCGCTGACTAATCTTCAAATTTTCAAATTGACAAATTTTCAAATTGAAATAAGATGGCTTCATTAAAAGAAGTAAGAAATAGAATTGTTTCGGTAAATTCAACGACGCAGATTACCAAAGCAATGAAAATGGTTTCAGCGGCGAAACTTCGTCGTGCTCAAGATGCCATTATACAAATGCGTCCGTATGCGAATAAGTTGAATGAATTGATTTCAACTGTTTCGGCAAATACGGAAGTAGGGGCAACAAGTCCTTATACGAAGGTTCGCTCTGTTGAGAGCGTACTGATTATTGTTGTAACATCTGATAGAGGTCTTTGTGGTGCTTTCAACTCAAATGTTGTGAAAGCGGCAATGGCACTTATCGAAGAAAAATACGCTCCACAAGCTGCCAAAGGAAAAGTAGAAATCATGCCTTTGGGTAAAAAAGGCGGTGAAACTTTACAAAAACGTGGCTTTAAGATAAATGCCGAATACATGGATATTTTCCAACGCTTAAATTTTGCAACTGCTCGTCAGGCTGCCGAACAAGTGATGGAAGCATTTACTGATGGAAAATATGATATAGTTGAGATTGTTTTCAACGAATTCAAAAATGCTGCTACACAGATTATCCGTGCAGAGCAAATGTTACCTTTGGTTGAGAAGAAAGACGAAGCTGCAAAAACTGGCAAAACAGATTATATCTTTGAGCCATCTGAAGAAGAAATAGTATTGGAATTAATACCAAAAGCTATCAAAATGCAGGTATTTAAGGCAGTTCTTGACTCAAATGCGTCGGAACACGGAGCCAGAATGACTGCAATGGACAAAGCAACTGAAAACGCTAACGATTTGTTACGTAACTTGAAAATCGAGTATAACCGTAGTCGTCAAGCGGCAATCACTAACGAAATATTGGAGATTGTTGGTGGTGCAGAAGCTTTGAAAGCACAGTAAAAGTTTATAGTTCTTATATACAAAGGCGGCGATATATCGAAAGATATGTCGCCGTTTTTTGTTGGTTGTAGTGAGGTTTGGAACTTTTTTGTAACAGGCAGTCAACAAGCTAAAAGTTTTAAGTTAGGTTTAAATTTATTCAAAATATAAATACTTGGCAAAATAGTTGGTAAACCGAATATAAGAAGTGTAATGACTAATGAGCCTATTATTTCTAATATACTGCTATTATTAGGAGGTGTAGTAGTATTATTAAAGTACTGAGGCAATAGCTCTGCAATAAATGTTGAGAAGTGGTTTAATGCGTGTATCAACACAACTGGATATATATTTTGAGTTGCTATTAGTATAGAGCTAAATAAGAAGCCTACACAAAAAGCCATAACAACTTGAGATAGAACACCAATTAGAGAATAATTTAAATTCACTAAGTTTATTATATGTCCTAATCCAAATAAAAGGGAGGTTATAATTACACAAAAATATATACCATAAGATGCGTAATATTTTTTTATTATTAAACTTTGAAATAAACTCCTAAAAGTGATTTCTTCTAATAATCCTACTGATAGTGCTTTAATGAAGAATATTAATACGATAGGTGAAAAAAAGTCTGAGTGTTCGATAATTTGTAGTTTTTTGAAATTTTGAGACATTAAGAATATATATATAATTGGGAGTATATATATAT
>CAMAQF010000064.1 GCA_945860265.1 Emticicia agri
ATTATGGTTGCGGCTACCGCACTACCCATTCCAAAATTAATGATTGTAATATTTCCAGCCGATGCAGTTTGCATTGCACGGTCTCGGCCTCTAACTTCTACGCCGAATTTTTGGGCAAACATTTCTACGTAATTGCCAAAGTTCGTCAATAATATATAAGGTCTAAATTCTTCGAGGGGTGTGCCTGTATAACGAGGTAACCAGTTTTTTACTATTTCTTCTTTTGTCTGCATAAATTAATGACGTAAATTTGTTGCAATATACCGTAACGTTCCTTTTGGTATATTAGATTACCCAAGCCAAAATTTAGCGAATTAGTTCCATTTTACCAAAATTTACCTTTAAGTATGCATCCACTCAACCTACCATCTTATGAATGCAAGATTAAAGAAATGGATGGAAAAACTTATATTTTTGATGCAATTCGTAAGAAATACTTGGTACTAACGCCTGAAGAATGGGTAAGGCAACATTTCATTAATTTATTATTGAGCCACTACGGATACTCGAAAAGCTTGCTTCGGCTCGAAGGTGGCTTGTCTTACAATAAATTACAAAAACGCACAGATATTGTAGTATTTGATAATGAAGGGAAGCCTTTTTTATTAGTAGAATGCAAGGCAGCCGATGTTTCTATCAATCAGGCAGTTATCGCTCAAGCCTCTCGCTATAATCTTACGATGCGATGCCCTTTTTTAGTAGTAAGCAACGGAATAAATACCTTTTGCTTTAAAGTTGATTTTGAAACCGGCAAATATGAACAATTGAAAGACTTACCAAAAATAATTGGGCTGTAAATAATTTACTTACAGCCCATTTAGAATTGAAAATCATAGATTTATCTCGTGCTTGTTATTTTTGCCAAAATCTCGTTAGCATCTTCTTCTGCTTGCTTGTCTTTGTCGTCAAAAGTAATATACATTGCAAAATTCGTACGGCCTTTCTGTTGAATCATTCCAGCAATAATCTCTCGTTTGCCATCTAAGAAACCTTCTACGTAATATCCTTCAAGGCCATCACCTTCGATTTCATGTTCAGCATCGATTTCTTCCATTTTATAATCATTTGCTGTCTTAATTACAAAATCATGCATTTCATCTCTAGTCAATTTTTCTTTAGTGACAAAAATGGTTAATTCCATACCTCTACCCTTTAGTGAAAACTCACCATCAGCATTTTTCTTTATTCTAAGATAATCGGGTACTGTTACTGCAAGTTTGTATTGTTCCCATGTGTAAGTTGTCCATTCTGTGCTGGAGATGAGGCTAAATGAAGAGAGTGTAACAAACAAAACGGCGGCTAAAAATTTTTTCATTAGATAATTATTTTGGTTTTTAGATTTTAATTTCGGGATTATATATTTTTTTTTCAAAATTATTGAAAAATTTAACATTAAAACTATTTAATAAAAGTTTTTTTAACAATTTAAAAATTTAATTTGAATCAAGTAAACCATAAATATACCTTATTTCTAAATAATTAGTTTTTTATTCCTCTTTCTTTTATTTTTTACAATATATTTCTTATCTTTGCACCCTCATTTTGAGAAAATAATATTTATATTTAAACACTGTTTTAGTATGTTTCAAAACCAGTATGAGACGGTTTTCATTCTAACTCCCGTTTTATCTGAAATTCAGATAAAGGAAGCTGTCGACAAATTCAAAAAAACATTAACTGATTTAGGTGCAGAAATCGTTCACGAAGAACATTGGGGACTTCGTAAATTGGCCTACACTATTCAGAACAAGAACACGGGATATTATCAATTGATTCAGTTTAAGGCTGCTCCTACGATAATTGTGACTTTGGAAACCGACTATAAACGTGATGAGCGAGTAATGCGTTATTTGACCACGAAATTAGACAAATATGCTATTGATTACAGCGATCGCCGTAGTAAAGGCCAAATTGGCAGAAAAAATGTAGAAACAGCTCCGAAAGTAGCAGAAACTGAAAAATAAGATGAGAAACAACGCAATGTCACTCGTAAACGACCCTGTGGATAGATTAGACCAGGCTCGCAAAAAATATTGTCGCTTCAAAAAAGCAGGTATTAAATATGTTGATTACAAAGACGCTAACTTCTTGTTGAAGTTTGTGAATGAGCAAGGAAAAATCCTTCCTCGCCGTCTTTCAGGCAATAGCCTGAAATTCCAACGTAAGGTTTCAGTTGCCATCAAACGTGCAAGACACTTAGCTTTGATGCCATTCGTAGCTGACGGACTTAAATAATTGTGAATGACCGAATGAATGAATGAGCGAATTTTATTTCCTCAAAAATTCATAAAAAAAATTTACATTTTAACAATACTGAGTGTTCGAGTATTTTTATTTATTAAATCTATCATTCACTCATTCAATCATTAATATAAGAAATGGACATAATATTAAAAACTGATATTGCTGGTCTTGGATATAAAAACGATTTGATTTCTGTAAAGCCAGGATATGGTCGTAATTATCTAATCCCGCAAGGTTATGCTCAGTTAGCTACTGAGTCGAATCGTAAGATTTTAGCTGAAAATCTTAAACAAGCTGCTCACAAAGCAGAAAAAATCAAAACTGCTGCTTTAACAATGGCAGAAGAAATCGGAGAAATGGTTATCACTATTTCGATGAAGACCGGCGAAAGCGGTAAAATCTTCGGACGTGTTACTAATACTCAAGTTTCTGATTATTTGAAAGAAAAAGGATTCGATATCGACCGCAAGAAAATTACGATGGATGATGTGAAATTCGTAGGTGATTTTTCAGCAATCCTTGACCTTCACAAAGAAGTAAAACACAAAGTTGCAGTTAGCGTAATAGCTGAGGCGTGATTTAAGGCCTTGTGCAAAAATATAGAGGCGTGTATTTCGGAAGAAGTACACGCTTTTTTTATGGCCAAATTTGCGTTAAAGGAATCCTAATTTATAAAGAACGAAGCGTATTTTTGATTAAGCTACCTTTTCTTAAAAAAAAATTATCAACATTGAACGTCAGAAAAAATAAAAGACGTAAATTGCCTATTGGCTTATAATTTTTTATTAAAAACATGATTCCCCAAGAAGTTCAACCAAGCACTAACAACGATTCTCAACTATGGCAACAGTTGAAGAATGGTAGTGAATTAGCTTTGGGAAAACTCATCAAAAAGTACTTTAATCTTTTGCAAAACTACGGTTATAAATTTGTCCGAAACGAAGATTTTGTCAAGGATTGTGTGCAGGAAGTTTTTGTAGAGATTTGGAACAGGCGGCAAAACATTAGTCAACCCGATAGCGTACGGGCGTATCTATTAAGTTCGGTTCGAAAGAGAATTTTGAGAGAAAGTGTCAGACAAAAAATCAATGGAGAAGACGAAATTATCAATATTGAAAATGATTTAAAATTTGCAGAATTTTCACCTGAATTAGTTATTATCGAACAAGAAAATATGCAAGAAACCATCCAAAAAGTAGCTGTTTTATTAAATTTGCTACCCAAACGTCAGCGAGAAGTCATTTACCTTAGATTTTATCAAAACCTCGAACGCGACGAAATTGCCCAAATCATGAGTGTAAATTCACAATCGGTTTCTAATCTACTGCAAGCCGCATTCAAAACCATTCGAGAGAATTGGTCGGGCATAATTTTTCATTATTTATTTTTGTTAAACTTAATTTCTTAAAAATAAAAATAAAAAAACAGTATTTCGACCCAAGCATTGGCATCCTGCTATAAAACACTTTATGTTAGATGAATAAAAAATATCGAGAATATAGCTTTGAAGATTTCAGCCGAGATGAATTATTTCGTCAGTGGGTATTAAATCCTGACAACAAAAATGATGATTTATGGAAAAACTGCTCATCCGAAAACCCAGATTGTGCTGAAAATATTAAGATTGCAAAAGCATTTTTATTAACTCTTCAAGAAAAAGAGATTTTTCTGAGTAATGATGATTTGTCATTGATAACCGATAAAATTGTAGAGGAATCACCTTTAATTATTCCATTTTGGAGAAACACAGCATTTAAATTTGCAGCTTCGATACTTCTCATTTTGAGTATTTGTTTTTTTGGCGTAAAATACTTTGTACAAGAATCAAGTAACATGACCTCCGGAAAAATCACACCTAATTTAAGTAGTAATTACATAGAAGAAGAAAATATTAACAAGGAAAAAAAACAAGTCACACTCGAAGACGGTAGCCAAATTATATTATATCCAAAAAGCAAGATTCGTTATTCAAAAAAATTTTCGGCTCAAATACGGGAAGTCTATCTCATCGGTCAGGCGTTTTTTAAAGTTACTAAAAATCCTAAACGCCCTTTTTGGGTTTATACAAACCATATTTCGACCCAAGTTTTAGGTACAAGTTTCATGGTTAAAGCGTTTGAAAACGAAAAAAACATCAAAGTTGAAGTACATTCTGGAAAAGTATCCGTTTATCGTAGAGAAGACCTCGAAAAAGCTAAGCTTCAACAAAAAAACGAATTAGTTGGTATTATTCTCACACCTAATCAAGAAGTAGATTATTCGATTATTGATGCACGTTTACTGAAATCAATCATTAATCAACCAGAGGTTTTAATAGCCAATTCGCCAAATCATTTTAACTTTGACGAGACCCCTATTGCAGAAGTTTTTGGGTTTCTCGAAAAAACATACGGAATCAATATCATTTTCGATGAAAAAAATATGGAGAATTGTTATTTAACTGGGTCATTTTCTTATGAATCGCTTTATGATAAGCTAAAATTGATTTGTAAAATCACTCATTCAACCTACGAAATAGTTGATGCTCAAATAGTTATACATAGCAAAGGATGCTAAAAACCAATTTTGCATTATTTCAAAAAAAAATTTGATTAAAATAAGTATCTAAATCATATTATTGCCATCTGTAGTTAAACCTTAAACTATATGAATGATTTTTTACTAAAACCTCAATTTAATCTTATTGTTTCAGCCCGCCCCTTGTTAATAAAGGTTTTTAGCGGATAATTTAGACATTGCTGAAATTTAAAAAAACAAATAATTATATTTTTTCTTTGATAATACATACATTAACGCTAAATTTTATCAAAATCTGATGAATGAGTATTTTCACCCTCAATTAATAAAGAAACTTATGAAAGTTTCATTTCTGCAATTGCTAATAAGCCTGGTAGGTTTCGGAATTTCTTATGCCAACCCAGCCACAGGACAAGATGTTCTTGAGCAAAAAATAAGTATTAAGGCAAGCAATGATAATCTAAAAACAACACTCAATATCATTGAGAACACCACAAGCGTGCGATTTGTCTATAATCCAAGAGAGATTAAAATAGGGCAGAAAGTATCGTTAGAAGTAAAGAACGAGTCATTGAAAGAGGTATTGGGAAAAATCTTTAGGCCTTTACAAATTTCATATGAAGTAAATGGAAAGCAAATTTTATTATTCAAAAACTCTCTCGGACTCATTATCGAGCCTCGGTTATCTTTACTAACAAGCAGTACAGAAACTACAAAAACGGTTCAGATGCTAACAGGAAAAGTAACTGACGAAAAAGGAGAGGCGATTCCAAGTGCAAGTGTGGCCATTAAAGGCACCACAAAAGGCACCAACACTGATATTGCAGGAATGTATCGTTTAGATGTACCGAGTGATAAAGCAATATTGGTATTTAGCTTTGTAGGTTACACCACCCAAGAAGTAGTTGTAGGCAACCGCTCAATGATTGATGTTTCGCTCTTACCCGATGATAAAGCACTTGAAGAGGTAGTTATAGTAGGTTATGGTGAGCAGAAAAAGAGAGATTTAACAGGAGCTTTGTCTTCAATTCAGTCGAAAGACATTGTTAGAGGAAACCCAACATTAGCAGCTAAGGCTCTACAAGGTCAAGTCGCAGGGGCAACCATCACAAAATCTGATAACAGACCGGGTAGTAGCTATAATATTACTATCAGAGGTGAAAATACGATAAATAACTCAACCGCTCCTTTAATTGTAATTGATGGCTTGATGGGAGGTGATATGAATAACCTTAATCCAAATGATATTCAATCAATGGATGTATTGAAAGATGCTTCTTCAACCGCTATTTATGGTGCAAGAGGGGCAAATGGCGTGATTATCATAACCACCAAAAAAGGCGTTTCAGGCAAGCCACGAGTAAGTTATGATTCTTATGTGGGCGTAAAAAATCCAGCACACCTACCTAAAATGTTAACAAGCGAGCAGTTTTATAAAATTGCTTATACCGATAGAGTATTGGAAGGTTCGACCGGTGCTACATTTACAGCAGCCGAAATGGCAAATATCAAAAATGGTGTAACAGCTGACTGGGTAGGATTGGTAACAAAACCAGCAACCCAAACTAATCATAACATTAGCGTTGCGGGTGGAACAGAAAAAACAACCTATCGTTTTTCGGGAGGATATTTATTAGAGCAAGGAAATGTGTTAAGTACAGACTATAAACGATATAACTTAAATGCGGGTCTTGATAGTAAATTAGGTGAGCATTTCAAAGTTGGTTTTACTTCTTATGTCACATATTCAGACCAAAACTTAGGCTCACAAGAATCTTTAAGAGGTGCTTATCGTTCAAGACCAACGGGTACACCTTATTATGCGGACCTAGCAAATCCTAGTGAAAACCAAGACATAAACTACAAAGGACTGGCAATTTGGATGGGTATTAATGATAAACAAGTACCTAACCCTTTGAGTGATACAGATCCAAACGTATCAAAATTGCAAACGACAAATGCAAATATCATGGGCAATACCTATGTAGAATACACGCCAATTAAAGGGCTCAGCATTCGTTCATCATTGTCTGCAACTTATGGCTCAGCACGCGTTGGGGATTATAGAGGTCAATGGTCAAAAGCACAAATTGGGTCAAAACCACGTACACAATTTGATAGCCGCTTAGTTGGGAGTTATACCCTTGATAATATTATAAACTATAACCTTGATTTAGGAAAACATAAGTTCACCGTTACAGGATTACAGAGTGCATTTTACCAAAGAAATGAATCTTATACAGTAGCTGTAAAAGACCTTCCTTATGATTCTGACTGGTATGCTTTGAATACTGGTACTATTACAAGTTTTGGTAGCTCATTGGTTGAGCGTTCAATTGCATCTTATATGGGGAGATTGAATTATTCATTTAACGATAAATACCTACTGACACTTACAGGTCGTTCGGACGGAGCTTCTCAATTGGCCGCTGGTAATAAATGGGCATTTTTCCCGTCGGTAGCCTTTGCATGGAGATTGATTGACGAATCGTTTTTGCAAAACTCAAAAGTACTTTCTAATTTAAAATTAAGAGCAAGTTATGGAGAAGTTGGAAACTCAACTGTAAATCCATACAGTACTCAAGCAGGTGTTTTAAATACTGGCTATGATTTTGATGGAGCAGCCGCTTATGGATTTGCACCACAAAATTTAGGCAATAAAGATTTACGTTGGGAAAGAAGTAAAGAACTTAATTTTGGTTTAGACTTTGGTTTTTTCAGAAACAGAATTTCTGGAACAGTGGAGGTTTATGATAGAAATACAGTTGACTTGATTCTGAATCAAAAAATACCAACTGCTTCAGGTTTTTCTCAGGTAATATCAAATGTTGGAAAAATTCAAAACAAGGGTCTTGAAATTTTATTGAATACGGTCAATGTGGCAACATCAAACTTTAGCTGGAATACAACCCTAACGTTTACTAAAAACAATAACAAATTACTTTCATTATACGGTGAAGGACAAAGCGTTGACAAAGGCAACAAACTATTTGTGGGCTACCCTATTAGGTCAAATTTTGATTTTAAATTCGACGGAATTTGGCAAACTGCTGATAAAGATTTAGCTACAAAATACAAGCAAGTGCCAGGTTCGGTAAGAGTTGTTGATTCAAACAATGACGGGCAAATCTCTTCAACCGAAGGTATTGACGATAGAATGATTTTAGGAACAGCATTACCTAAATTCTTGATGGGAATGACAAACCGTTTTAAATACAAAAGTATTGACTTGTCTTTCTTTGCATACTATCGAAACGGAACAGAGTATAGAAACAATACATTATCAGGCACATTCGGTGAGATTGGTACTCGTTACAATAGTTTAGCTTCATTAGATTATTGGAGAAGCGATAACCCATCGAATACTTATTATGGTGTAGTTGCGGCTAACCCTTATCGTGCAGCAATTTTTTATCAAGATGCAAGTTTTTTAAGAATTTCAGACATAACATTTGGATATACACTACCAAAAGACAAACTGGATAAATTGAAAATGTCGAATGCTCGTATTTATACACAAGTGATAAATCCATTTATATTCACCAAATACACAGGATTCGACCCTGAGTTTAACTCAGCTATTTTTCAAGATGATGTACCTTCAATGACCGTAAGTGTTGGTGTTAATGTAAGTTTCTAATATCCTAAATTTGACATAAAATGAAATCAATATTATTTAAACGATATAATTTTTGGCTAGTTACAAGTTTATTTCTTGTACTATCTGGCTGTAAAGATAAATTTTTGGACGAGATTCCAAAAACAACATTAACCACTGATGTTTATTATAAAACCGAAGCTGGTTTTGAGGATTTGGTACGTTCTTGCTATCCATTATTAAGAAATATACACCAAAATAGGGTTTTAGTTCTGAATGGAACAGATATTTTTTCAGCACAAGGTGGTTGGAATCCTTCGGCTGTCAATGGTAAAGAAAATCTACCAAGTTTATACGATGTTTATGATTCAAGATTTAATGCAACTTTGCCCGAAATTCAAAATTTATGGCAATTATTATATGCTGAAATTGCTCGAACAAATACAGTAGTTTCTCGTGCAGATGGAATTACCACAATGGCAGCAGCATTGAAAGACACAAGAATTTCGGAAGCCAAATTTTTGAGAGCTTTGAGTTTATTTTATGCGGTGCAACAATGGGGAGATATTCCAATGCCATTGTCAGAAGTTACAACGCCAAGCAAAGATTTTCCTCGCGTTCCAGCGGCTGATGTTTACAAACAAATCATTGCTGATTTACTTGATTGTGAAGCAAAATTACCTGCGGTTGTATCAAATTATGGACGTGTCTCGAAAGGGGCTGCTCAGTTTTTATTGTCTCGTGTATATTTAACAAGGGCTTGGAACTTTAATAATTCGCTTGGCGGAACAAACGCTGATTTTGATTCTGCACTACTTTATGCCGATAAAGTAATTGATGCCTTCCCATTGGCGGCAAGTTATAGTGACTTATTTCCAAAGCGTTCAAATAATCCTTTGACCCAATACACTGGAGCTCAAAATGATAAAAATGCCGAGATTGTATTCGCAGTTCAATATAATACTGATGTTTTGACAAACAAAACCGATGCCGCTTTCTCTCCCGATGCGGCAGGTGGAAACGATTTACATTCAAAATTTGGCCCAAGTGGTGAAGGTTTTATTGGTAGCAAAGGCCGTACAACAGACTATAATCGTTGCCTTGGCGTTCACCAAATAAATACTGCTACTTATCGCTTCTTCGATCCAGAGAATGATACTCGTTATGCTCATAATTTTGTAAGTGTAGGCTATGCACTTGCTGCTGTGAAAGATTTCAAACCCCTACCTTTAAGTAATGCCAATTTGAAAGTATCTTTTGCTGCTGGCGATACAGTATTGCTTTGCCGCCCTTGGAACAAACCAGCTACTACATTAGCAGAGCGAGGCATTGATTTAGGTGGAAAGAAAAACTACGCAGTCGTAAATACCGATGAATATGGCGGCGGATATCCGATTGATAATTCAGGTTTGAATGTGCAAGCTCCATTAATGTGGAAGTTTTGGCAGCCAGGTATTCCGTATGGCGATGCATTCGGAACTTTTAACGAATGTGTTTTCCGTTCTGCTGAAGCATATTTAATCGCAGCCGAAGCTATCGTAAAAGGTGCAAAAGGTGGCAAATTGGGCAGTGCTGAGGTTTATTATAATCGAATTCTCGACCGTGCTTTGGGCACAAAAAAAGGAACAGACCCGAAATGTGCGGCTGCTCCAGAAAACCAAAAATCACTCCAAACAGCATCATATAGAGCAACTGCTTCGAATGTAACAATAGATTTGATTTTGGATGAAAGAGCAAGGGAATTTATGGGCGAATATAGCCGATGGTTTGATTTGAAAAGGACAGGAAAACTGGTTGATAGAGTCAAGAAATTTAACCCTTGGGTGAAAGGTCAGGCAATTGCCGATAAGCATTATTTACGACCAATTCCTCAAAGTGAAATTGATTTATCGTTTCCTGCTATGAAGCAAAATGCAGGATACTAATTAATAGTAGATTTGTTAATAAATATAATCAGAAAGAGAGGAGGAATTTTCTTCTTCTCTTTTTTCTAATTAAACCATTATTCAACATTAATCATGAAAAAATATTTTTTATCAATCCTAAGCACTATACTTCTTCTTTTCTGTTGTTCACTCGCCCAAGCACAATGGAAAGACCTTTTCAATGGTCTAGATTTAAAAGGCTGGACTAAGAAAAATGGTAATGCGGAGTACAAAATCATCAACAAAACCATCGTTGGAGTTTCCCAACTCAATACACCTAATTCTTTCTTATGCACCGAAGAAACCTACGGTGATTTTGTATTAGAATTGGAACTAAAAGTTGAAGCAGGCTTAAACTCTGGCATACAAATCAGAAGTATCAGCGACCCAAACTTTCAAGCGGGTAAAGTACATGGCTATCAAGTAGAAATCGACCCAGGCGATAGAGCTTGGAGTGGAGGAATCTTTGACGAGGGACGCAATGGCTGGTTATATCCTTTATCTATCAATCAAAAAGGCAGAACTGCTTTTAGAATGGGTCAATGGAACAAATACCATATCGAAGCTATTGGTAATAGTATCAAAACTTGGGTAAATGGTATTCCTTGTACCAATCTTTTAGACCCTCAAACCGCTCGTGGTTTTATAGCTTTACAAGTGCATCAAATCAAGCGTGAGGAACAAGTTGGGCTGACAGTACAATGGAAAAACATCAGAATTTCTACCGAAAATTTGCAAGAAGTCGTTTGGAAAGGCGGCGAAGAAGCTCCAGAAGTAAGTTATTTGATAAATAAATTATCAGAAAATGAAATCAGAAAAGGCTGGCGATTACTTTGGGATGGCAAAACTACTGCAGGCTGGCGTTTGGCCAATTATGATAAATTTCCATCAGTAGGTTGGGCAATTCAAGATGGAGTATTGAAAGTTCTGGGTACAAAAAAAGATACTTTGGTGAAAAGTGGTGATATAATCACCGACAAAGAGTTTTCAAACTTTGAACTCGAAATGGACTTTAAACTTACTACTGGTGCAAATAGCGGACTGAAATATTTTGTAGTTGAAGACCGCAAGAAGAGAGCAGGTACTGGTGCTGGTCCTGAATTTCAAATTTTAGATGACAAAGTTCATCCTGATGCTAAAGAAGGTGTCAATGGAAACCGTACCACTGGGTCACTTTATGACCTAATCACAGCCGAAAATCTTTCGGAAGGAAATAAGGATAAACGAATGAATCCACCCGGGAAATGGAATAAACTACGCATTGTCTCGAAGGATGGGCATGTAGAGCATTGGCTAAATAACCTTAAAATGGTTGAATACGACCGACATTCTCAAATATTCCGTAATCTCGTTGCGAAAAGCAAATACAATACTTATCCAAATTTCGCACAAGCAGTTTCGGGGCATATTCTATTACAAGACCATGGTGATGAGGTTCATTTCAGAAGTATAAAAATCAGAGAATTTTAAGCAAATACAATTTATCAACAAACGTATTATCATATTTACCACCCATGAATAGAAGAAATTTTGTAGCAATGGGAGCTACTTCGCTTTGTACATTGCCTTTCGTTGGATTTGGTTCATTTCAACAAAAATCAGAAGTTAAACCAGCTTGGTTACTCGAATGGATTAAGATTCATGACAAACAATTGCCAGGCTTCAAAGCATTAAAAATTTCTGACCCAAAGCATAAATACGTGGGTGGCTACATGGATGATGTTGAGATTCCAAATCCACACTCAACGGCTGGATTTATTGGCAAAGCCTGTATGCTCATGTCATGTCCAAAGTCTTCGTTTTATCAATCAAGTGAGGTTTTGAAAGAAGTAGAAGCTGCTGCCAAAGCAATGCTCCAATTTCAACACAGCGATGGAACAATTGATTTATTAGCAACTAATTTCCATTCAACTCCTGATACGGCTTTTGTTTTAGAAAACATTATTCCTGCTTATAAATTTTTGATACAATCGAACACGAAAGGCTCAGAAAATGCACTTGAATTATTGCAAAAATTCTTAAAAAATGCAGGAGAAGGGCTTATAGTGGGTGGAATTCACACGCCTAATCACCGTTGGGTGGTTTCAGCAGCTTTGACAAAATTGAATGAGATTTTTCCTGACAAACGATATATCGCTCGTATCGACCAATGGCTTGCAGAGCATATCGACCTCGACCCAGATGGACAATATACAGAGAAAAGTACCAATAGCTACTCTCCTATTGTCAATCGCTCATTGATTATCATGGCAAAAGGACTTAATAAGCCCGAATTATTAGAGCCGGTGTTTAAAAACCTCGAAATGACATTGTACTATGTTCACCCAAACGGTGAGGTTGTTACGGAGGCATCGAACAGACAAGACAAAGGGACAATCGGCAACATGTCGAGATATTATTATTGCTATCGTTTCATGGCATTTCAGAAAAACAATGGCGAAATGGCGGCAATGGCTCGGCAAATTGAAAAAACTAGTACTAAGGAGCAATTGGCTGGCTATCTTCACTATTTTTTAGAAGACCCAACGCTTTGGAAAGAATTACCTGCCGATAAACCATTACCAATTAATTACGCAAAAAATTTTCCTTATTCAGGAGTAGTGCGTATCCGACGTGGAAATTGGGATAGTACGTTTTTATCAAATAATACGAGTTGGCTTACTTTTCATAAAGGAAATGCAGTTTTGCAAGCCATGCGAGTGGCTAGTTCTTTCTTTGGAAAAGGACAATTTCAGTCAGAAAAAATTGAGCAACAAGGCGATACTTGGATTTTTAGAAAATCACTCGAAGGGCCTTATTATCAACCACTTGACAAGGACAAAATATCTCCAGATGGTGATTTAGACAGAATGCCAAGAACACTTCGCAAGCAAAGCGAAATTCAAAAACTCGAAACAATTGTTAAAATAAAAGAAGCAAATAACGGACTTGAAATTGAAATCAATATGATTGGCACAGAAGGTGTGCCTGTTTCTCTTGAATTAATTTTTAGAGCTGGTGGTTCCTTTTCAGGTGTAACAAAATCAAATAAAAACGACAATGCTTATCTATTTTCTGAGCAAAAAGGCAGCTACACTGTTGGAAACGATAGTATAAATTTTAGCTCAGGTAAAGTCGAACATAAGAATATTCAGTTGCGTGGAGCTTTGCCCGCAACGGATGCTCCAACAGTCTATTTGACAGGCTTTACGCCTTTTCGTCATATTCTAAAACTTTCGTGAAATGAAAAGATTTTTAATACTTTTTATCGTTTTTATTAGCTCTTTTTCAATTCTAACTTTCGCCCAAAAAGCGAAAGTCGAACCAGTTGATTTAGTATATCCTTTGGTCGATGCAGCTAATTCTCGTTGGTTTTTCTTCAATTCGGCTACTCGCCCTTTCGGCATGGTCAATTTAAGTCCAGATAATGCTATTGATGCCGATTGGAATGCAGGTTATCGTTATGAAAAAGATAGTATCAAATGTTTTAGTCATGTGCATGGATGGCAATTATCAGGGATTCCTGTTATGCCCACAACAGGTGATTTTAAAGGACATTTAGGGTCAAATCTATATGGCTCAAAGTTTTCACATAAAACCGAAACCATCAAGGCAGGCTATCATAAAGTTGTTTTAGATGCTTATGGAATTACTGCCGAATTGACATCAACAATTAGGGTAGGTTTTCATAAATACACTTTTCCAAAATCAGCAAAAAGTCAAATTCTCTTTGATTTTTCTACTTTTCTTGGCCCATCAGATACTCAAAAAGGTTTTGTAAAAAAAGTAAGTAACCAAGAGATTGAAGGTTATGCAATCATGGCACCAACCATACGCCGACCAAAAACCTTAACAGTTTTTTTTGTGGCTCAATTCGATAAAGCTTTTGATTCATTGAAAGGCTGGAGAAAAGGACAATTGGAAGAAATAAATAATAGCATCGAGGGTGAGAAAGTTGGAGCGTATGTAAATTTTACAACCCAAACTGGCGAAGTTAGAAAAATGAAAGTTGCTATTTCTTATGTAAGTGAAGAACAAGCAAGATTGAACCTGACAAGTGAATTACCTCATTGGGATTTTGAAAAAACGATAAAAAATAGCAGAGAAGATTGGAATAAATGGCTTAGTAGAATCGAAATTGAAGGCGGGACTAATATTGAAAAAAGAAGATTTTATAGCGATTTATGGCATGCTTTGCAAGGAAGACGCATTATTTCGGACGTGAATGGCAAGTATTCTGACATGACAGGCCCTGAACGCCTCATCAAACAAATTCCGTTGGAGGCCCAAGGAAAACCTAAGTACAACCACCACAATTCAGACTCATTTTGGGGAGCACAATGGACAATCAATACTTTGTGGCATTTGGTTTACCCCGAAGTTACTGAATCATTTGTCAACTCGATGGTGATGATGTACCAAGATGGCGGACTTATTCCTCGTGGCCCAGCTGGAGGAAATTATACCTACGTGATGACAGGAGCTGCAACAACTCCTTTTATTGTCAGTGCTTATTTGAAAGGAATCAAAGGTTTTGATATTGAAAAAGCCTACGAAGGTTTGCGAAAAAATCATTTCCCAGGAGGAATGATGAGTAAAGCAGGCTACGAACACAATACTTTCAAAGGCGGTGGGATTGAATATTATTTAGAGCGTGGCTATGTGCCGCACCCTTTGAGCAAAACCAAATATGGTTTTCACCAAGATGGCTCTACTCAAACCTTAGAATATGCCTATCAAGATTATACATTGGCACAAATGGCTAAAAAATTAGGAAAAAATGATGATTATGAGCTATTTATGAAACGTGCCACCAACTACAAAAACATTTGGAACGCTGACATAGGTTGGATGTGGAATAAAACTATTGATGGAAAATGGGCAGAGCCAGTTGACATTTTACGCTATGACAATGGTTGGGAAGAAGGTAACGCCGCCCAATATGTATGGTTTGTACCTCATGATGTTCAAGGCCTGATAAATTTGATGGGAAGCCGAGAAGCATTTACGAATAAGCTAAATACTTCCTTTGAAAAAGCACAAAAACATGATTTTGTCTCGGGAAAATCTCACGACAAAGAGACCTTGGAAGAATTACGTCGAGTTTATATCAATTATGGAAATCAGCCAAGCATTCAAACTGCCTTTTTGTTTAATTATGCTGGCTCTCCGTGGCTTACTCAATATTGGTCACGTCAAGTAATTGACAAAGTTTATAGCGGCATTTCACCTCAATTTGGTTATAGCGGCGACGAAGACCAAGGACTAATGGGAAGTTTGTCTGTTTTAATGAAATCGGGTATTTTTTCTACGAATGGAGGTACTTCGCCTGAACCATTTTACGAAATCAGTAGCCCTATTTTCAATAAAATCACCTTTCACTTAAACCCAAAATATTATTCTGGCAAAACATTTACTATTGAAGCCAAAAACAATTCTTCAAAAAATTTATATATCCAATCCGCTCAATTGAATAATCAATCATTGAATAAACCCTGGATTTTGCATGAAACCGTTGTGAAAGGTGGAAAATTGACCTTAAATATGGGCGAAAAACCTAATAAATCATGGGGTAGTAAACCCGAACAATCACCACCTTCAATGACAATAAAGTAATAAAAATCAGTTGACTATGAATAAGTTACTTGTATTATTTTTGTTTTTAGTATGCCAATTTGTGCATGCTCAAAAATCAATAAACATTAAGAAAATAAGTAACATGAAGGGTTTTGTAGCACTTTGGGATTTTAAAGAAACCGAAGGCCAAGACAGAAAAGCTATAGGTAAAGCCGATTTTCCTTTGAAAGAAACCAACGGCACTATTCAACGAATCAACGACGGCCCTTTGTCTGGTTATTCTGCAATATTTAGCGGTAGTAGTTTTTTATCATTGCCCAATACCCAAACGGGAGCATTAAACATTTATGGCCCTAATCAAGGAATTACAGTAGTGGCTTGGTTAAAATGGACAGGCGAACAAACGGGTTTTGTAGCTGGAATGTGGAACGAGTATCAAGATGGTGGTAAACGCCAATACGGGCTTTTTGTTTCCTTGCCACACTATAATGGTAAAAACCAAGTTTGTGGACACATCTCGAATTCAGGAAAGCCCACACCGCCATTCCCTTATTCGATTGACTATTCTGCAAGTAAACAGCAAGTTCCTGCCAATCAGTGGGTCTGTGTGGCGTTTACTTACGATCGTAAAAATATCAAATCGTATTTAAATGGCGTTTTTGAGAAACGGGAGCCCGAAATCATAAACAACACAAAAGGCTTTGAAGGATATCCGAAGGGCTTGGTTCAATCCAAAAATCCCTACTATTTTCCTAACGGTATTGGAAACAATGGTTCAGATTTTACCGTTGGGGCTGTGCTTTTGAAAAGGGGAATGGGCAATTTTTTCAAAGGACAAATTGGTGGGTTAGCAGTATTTGACAGAGCACTCACCGAAAAACAGATGAAAATGTTTCGTTTCAAAAATTAATTTTCTAACCCGAATAACGATGAAAAAGAGCCATTTATACCTTTTGTTTGGAGTTGTTTTGATGCTGCTTAATTGTAAAACAAGCACCAACATCGTTTATATTCTTTCATCAAAAGACCTTCCAACTACTGAAAAAGACTTAGACCATACGGGTTTTATTAAAGACTTCAGCGACAATTCTTTTGTTCGTGGTGAAAGAGTTTACAACGCTACATGTATCAATTGTCATGGAAATGAAGAAAATGAAGGTTCCATTCCGATGTCCTTAAAGTTTTGGTCCGAGCCTTTCAAAGCGGGCGGAGATGCCTATTCCATGTATCAAACGATTACCAAAGGTTTTGGTTCTATGCCACCGCAAGTGGCGTTAAGTCCCCAAGAAAAATACGATGTCATTTACTACATTCAGCAAGAATTTGTTTCAAAAAACAAAACAGTAACCTTTCCCAAAATTACACCCGACTATCTTTCATCTCTGCCAAAAGGCAAGTCCAGAGGCCCAGTATCAAAGCCTTATCAACCTTGGGCCGACATGGATTATGGTAACTTTCTAATGAATACTTATGAATTAGCCGATGAAAAAACTGGTATTCCGAGATATCATTCTCCAGGCCCGTCTCCTTTCCGAGACGAGGACTACTCAAAAAACAATTTTGCCTACAAGGGGATTGCTGTTCGTTTAGATAAAGGCACAGGCGGGGTTTCAAAAGGAAAAGCTTGGATGGTTTTTGACCATGACCTTATGCGAGTGGCAGGTGCTTATACTGGCGAAGGTTTTATAGATTGGAACGCAATCTTATTAAACGACAAGCATGAAACCTACCCCCGTACCATTGGCAAACTGCATTTTGAAACACCCATAGGCCCAGGCTGGGCCAATCCGACTACTGGGAAATTTGACGACCCCCGTTTTGTGGCTCGTGACGGGCGTACTTTTGGTCCATTGCCTAAATCTTGGGCAAATTATAAAGGACTTTATCATTTTGAAGACCAGGTTATCATTTCTTATACCGTAGGCGAATCGGCCATTTTAGAAAAATTTGGGTTGATTGGCACTTCCGTTTTTACCCGAACACTCAATATTTCGCCTTCTAATGCTGTTTTGAAAATGCGAGTGGCCAATTCCTCTGCCAACGTAAGTGTATTGGGAAATGGGGCTACATTGGTAGAAGAAAACGGGCAGGTTTTTGTAAATATCAATGCCAAGGAGGAAATAAAAATAACGTTGGTGATTAGTGAAAAAGGGGCTATTTTTTCTGAAAAAGAGCTACCAGCCCCCGAATCATTGACTAAATACACCTTGGGTACAGGTCGTGCACATTATCCTGAAACAATAAAAACATTCGTAACAAACGGTAAAGAAGATGGCCCCTATGCTGTGGATTTATTGACCCCGCCTTTTGAAAATCCGTGGGCTTGTCGAATGAAATTAAGTGGTATCGATTTTTTTAAAGATGCCAATATTGCTGCAGCTTGTGCAACAGATGGTGATATTTGGTTAGTTAAAGGACTTTTAAATCCTTCTGGAGAATTGACCTGGCAAAGAATTGGCTCTGGTTTATTTCAGCCTTTGGGCATTAAAGTGGTAGATGGAAAAATATACGTTACCTGTCGAGATCAGCTCGTTTTGTTACGAGATTTGAATGGCGATATGGAAACCGACTTTTACGAAAGCTTTAATCACGACCATCAGGTAACCGACCATTTTCATGAATTTGCGATGGGGCTACAAACAGACAAAGAAGGCAACTTTTACTATGCTAAAAGTGGCAGACATGCCCGTGAAGCCCTTATTCCACAACATGGCACCCTACTAAAAGTGAGTGCCGATGGTTCAAAAACAGACATCATTGCTACTGGTTTTAGAGCAGCCAATGGTGTTTGTATCAATCCAGATGGAAGTTTTATTGTAACAGATCAACAGGGTTATTGGAATCCAATGAACCGAATAAACTGGGTGAAAGGCGTTGGGAAGTTTTACGGTAATATGTGGGGATACAATCCACCCAAAGACTCTTCAAGAAAAGCGATGGAACAACCTTTAGTATGGTTGGATATGAAATACGACCGTTCGCCTTCTGAAATGGTTTGGGTTGACAGCAAAAAATGGGGTGCTTTGAATGGAGGACTTTTGAGCCTATCTTACGGCTATGGCAAAATTCAATATGTGTTGAATGAAACTGTAAACGGTCAAGAACAAGGGGCAGTGATTGATTTACCTGGAGTTAAGTTTCTTACTGGTGTAATGCGAGGCAGGTTTAACCCAACCGATGGTCAACTGTATGCCTGTGGAATGTCGGCTTGGGGAACCAACCAAATGATGCGTGGCGGAGGATTGTATAGGGTAAGGTACACTGGTAAAACCATTCCAATTCCTGTCAAAATGAAGGTGCTTCAAAAAAGTATTATGCTTGATTTTGAGAGCCCACTAGACCAAAATACAGCGTCTGATTTATCCAATTTTGAAGTAAAAACTTGGCAGTTGTTACGAAGTAAAAAATACGGTTCAGAACGTTTAGACCAGAAAGTATTGAAAGTGACTAAATCGTATGCTGAGGGTAAAAGCCTGAAATTAGGTTTTGAAAACTTAGAAAAAGTCGATGTAATCACGATTGACTACAAAATCAAGAATACCAAAGGTGAGACTTTGAGTGGCTCGATACAAGGTACAATTCATCAACTTGGGAAATAGATTGGCATTAAAGATGCACTAAAGGTCTATTAATATAGGTGAGAAAAAAACATTTTATTTTTTTAATTTAAGCAAAAAATGATAAGGTTATTTTTACTAATATATCTAATTTTTGGAGTTAGCAATTTAAGAGCTCCTTCAACAAGACAATTAGAAAAGCGTCCAAATTTTATTTTGATTTTGACGGATGATTTGGGTTGGTCGTGCTTTTCATCAAAAATGGATGATCGTGTAAATGATTCAAAAAGCGATTATTATGAAACGCCAAACATAGATTTATTTATTAAAAAAAGTATGAGGTTTTCAAAAGGTTACGCACCTGACCCCATCTGCTCTCCTACACGCAGGAGTATTCAATTTGGGCAAACTTCTATTAAAATGGGGGATGATGATGATTTTCCTCAAAGATATACTTCGGCTTTACATTCTATTCCCCAAGTATTAAAATCAATAGATAATAAATACAAAGCCGCCCATTTTGGTAAATGGGATTTGCGTGCAAAAATTTCCCCCGAACAATTGGGCTACGATGTAAGCGATGGCGATACTGGGAATGTAAATGGAAATATTGGTCAAGGAAAAGAAGAAAAATGGGAAAGACATTTTTTTTCAGAAAATCCTAAACAAATGGACAGCTTAAATGCTCGTGCCATAAAATTTATGAAGGATCAAGTGAATGCTAAAAACCCTTTTTATTTGCAGGTCTCACATTATGCCACCCATGTAGATTTTGTAACACGACAAAACAGCTATGATAAATTCAAAGTAAAGCCGGTAGGCAAAAAACATGACAATCCAGCTTGGGCAGGTATGATTTATGATTTAGATACCAAAATTGGAGAGTTGGAAAAAATGGTGGAAAAATTGGGGATAGCAGATAACACCTATATTATTTTGATGGCCGATAATGGTGCAGTTGAATTTATTCCGCCTGTTAGTAATAAACTGGACTTACCCGCATCTTTTGGCAAACAAATGAGAAACTTCCCTCTTCGAGGAGGCAAATGGACATTATATGAAGGTGGAATTCGAGTGCCTTTTATTGTGAAAGGACCAGGTATTCAAAAAAATACACTTTCGGATGTGCCAGTGGCTGGATGGGATTTACTACCCACTTTTTGCGAACTGGCTGGTGGTAAAAAATCAATAGGAAATTTAGATGGAGGAAGTTTTGCAAATGTTTTAAAAAATAATGGAAAAGGTGTAGTAGAGCGTACAAATAAGGCATTTTTCTTCCATAGGTTTGCAAAAGCCTATCCTCATTCGGCGGTGATAATGGGTGATTACAAATTGATAAAATTTTGGAAAACAAATAAATTAGAGATGTATAATATTTCCAAAGATCTGGGGGAGCTAAATGACATTTCGAATGTAGAAAAAACCAAGGTAAAAGAATTAGAAAGTACATTGATGAGTTACATAGCTAAACACAATCCCGATTTGTTAGGTCAATTTTCTAAATAAGTTTTAGCTTTTTAGCTTACAATAATTACCTTCAATTGAGTCAATAAATATGAAAAATTATTCGGCAATCCTGATTTTGGCAATTTTATCTCTAACAGCATTTCAGATAAATGTAAAGCAAAAAGTCGAGTCCAAAAAGATGAATGTTTTATTTATCCCCGTGGATGACCTAAATCATTGGATTGGTTATTTTGGGCGAAATAATCAGGTAAAAACACCCAATATGGATAGACTTTCGGCAATGGGTCTGAGCTTTACAAATGCCTATTGTGCTGCACCAGTTTGCTGTCCTTCCCGTGCCGCATTGATGTCTGGTCTACGCCCAAGTACCTCTGGGGTGTACGATAATGACGACGATTGGCGTAAAGCAATTCCGAAAGAAATAACATTACCCACTTTTTTCAAAAATAATGGCTATGCTGTTTTAGGTGGTGGTAAAATCTATCATGTAGAGTATGACCGTGAAGAAGAATATGATTATTATTTCCATAGTCCAACCAATAATCCAAATAAAAATATTACAAAAAAGGGAAATTTTGGTGGCATTAAATGGGCTCAATTAGATGCAGAAGATGATGTTTTGGCCGATTTTCATGTCGCAAAATGGGCAGCTTCTGAATTGTTGAAAAAACATGACAAACCGCTCTTTTTGGCTGCTGGGCTTTTTAAACCTCACTTGCCATGGCACGTTCCAAAAAAGTATTTTGATTTATACCCAATTGACAAAATTGTTTTACCGCCTTACAAAGAAGATGATTTGGAAGATATGCCAGAAGAAGGCAAAAAAATGTCGAAAAACACACATGCTCAAATTCAATCTGAAACCCAATGGCGTGAGGCTATTCAAGCATATCAAGCTGCTATTTCTTATGCAGATGCCAAAATAGGAATTATATTGGATGCTTATGAAAAAAGCCCAGAAAAAGAAAACACAATGATTGTTTTGTGGGGCGACCATGGCTGGCATTTAGGTGAAAAACACCATTGGCGTAAATTCGCTCTTTGGGAAGAAGCCACCCGTTCGCCATTAATTTGGGTAGTACCAAATCTTACAAAACCTGGCTCTAAATGTAGTAGAACCATTGACTTTATGAGTATTTACCCCACTTTGGCTGAACTTAATGGACTCAAAACGCCTACGCATGTGGAAGGTAAAAGCATTAAAAAACTATTGGCCAATCCCAATGCTGAATGGAATATTCCCGCATTAACAACTTATAAAGAAGGAAACCATGCGGTGCGTTCAGAAAACTATCGGTACATCAGATATGCAAAAGGCGGGGAAGAATTTTACGATGAAAAGAATGACCCTTATGAATGGGTAAATATAATTAATGATAAAAATATTCTTACTCAAAAAAAGGAATTATCTAAACTGATGCCCAAAACGGAGAAAAAAGGAGTTGGCAATAATGGTGGAAAAACCGAAGAATAATATGGAAAACCTGACACTTTTTAAAAAAACTTTATTGTTTTTGGTCTTTATTTTGGTGGTTTTATCTTCATTTCAGAAACAATATGTTGCAAAGTCACTGACAAAACGCCAGCCAAATATCCTTTTTGCCATCGCCGATGACCAATCGTTCCCTCATACTTCGGCTTATGGTCAATCCACTTTTCAAACACCAATTTTTGATAGTATTGCCGCACGAGGTATACTTTTTAATAACGCTTTTGTGGCAGCACCTCAATGCAGCCCATCAAGAGCCGCTATTCTAACAGGCAAACAAATTTGGCAATTGGAAGAAGCAGGCACGCATAGCAGTTTATTTCCTAAAAAATTCCCTGTTTTTACTGACGCACTTGAAAATTCAGGCTATGCGTTAGGCTTTACTGGCAAACCTTGGGCACCAGGCAATTTTACAGATTCGGGCTGGCAAAGAAACCCAGTTGGTCCAGAATATAATTCTCGAAAGTTCGAAAAAGTACCAACATCAGGTATCAGCACAACAGACTATGCAGAAAATTTCAATGATTTTCTAAACGAAAAACCCAAAGATAAGCCTTTCTTCTTTTGGTACGGTGGGCAAGAACCACATCGAGAGTATGAAGAAGGATCAGGTAGAATAGCTGGCTTTTCTGAAAAAAACCTAAAAGTGCCATCTTTTTTACCAAATACAGATTTAGTAAAAAACGATATGCTTGATTATGCCTTAGAAATAAAGTGGTTTGATACCCAATTAGGCAAAATGTTGCAAATTTTAAAAGAGGCAGGCGAATTAGAAAATACCATTATTGTGGTCACTGCCGACAACGGCATGGCATTCCCTTATGCCAAAGCCAATTTACAAGAATACGGAACTCACGTTCCATTGGCCATCGCTGGTCCGATGATTACAGGAAAAAACAGAAAAATAGATGACCTCATTAGTCTGATTGATTTAGCCCCTACTTTTTTGGATGTAGCTGGTATCAAGCATTTTGAAGGCATTTCGGGTAAAACATTAATGCCCATTTTTAAAAGTCCGAAGTCAGGATATATTGATGCTACTCGCAAATATGTATTTTCGGGCAGAGAAAGGCATACCCATGCTCGCCCCGACAATTTAGGTTATCCAGCCCGTGCAATTCGTTCAAAAGAATACCTGTATATTAAAAATTTCAAGACCGAGCGTTGGCCACTTGGAGACCCTGCCCCAGAGATATCAACATCTACAACTGGAGTAAAGGGTATGAAACCCATTTTGGAAGGTTACGAAGATATTGACGATTCGCCAACCAAAACATTCATGATTAAAGAGAAAATTTCTTATCAATCACTTTTTAAAATTGGCTTCAAAAAACGGGATTCCGAACAATTATATGATATTAAAAAAGACCCATTTTGCCTCAATGACCTTTCAAAATCCAAGAAAACGAAGCCAATTTTGCAGAAATTGAGCAGAGAGTTAGAGCAAAAGCTAATTGACCAAAAAGACCCACGAATGACGGCAAATGGTGATATTTTCGACTCTTATCCGCGTTTCGGAGCCATGCGACCCTTTGACGGATTTAAAAAACAAGGAAAATACAACACAAAGTTGATGAAGTAACTAATTATTGTTTATGTCTATATTTCTCTTATCAACCAAAACGGCACATTTTGGTTGATTGATTAACTCAAAGGCTTATAGTATGACTTAATTTATAAATATTCAAAATAGTAAAGGTAAATTAAGAAATAGGTCAAAAATAACTATATTTAAATACTAAAAAAAATAGTTTAATGCGGAAAGAAAATATACTATTTCAGTTTCTTTTGGGAGCAATAATTTTTGCCTCAGGTTATCGTTTGCCGTTCAACTTTGAAAAACGCCCTCTGGATGTCTGGGCATTTAGATCTGTCCTTGATTTGCAGCCTCGTATGTTGACAGTAGCATTAGATTCCGAGTGTTATATCGCATACGATTTAGCTCATTGCAAATTATATAAAGCTTGGAAAGGCGGTGTATCTCTTGAGGGTGCTGCTTACAACGACCAAAAGGATATCCAACCAAGCTCTTGGGGAACGCCGTATTTTTTAGATACTTTACATAACCAGAAATGGCAGGTAAAAATGAAAGGTAAGAGCGTTTTTTCAAATGCCATTTATGAAGGATATACTTTAAAAAACAATAAAATTTCCATAAGATACGCCTTAATTTTAACAAACAATGATACCTTAAATGTCGAAGAGTGCCCTGAGGTGTTTCATAACCAAAGTAAAATTACTTTTGAAAGAAAATTTACAACTTCAAATATACCTTTAGAAACACAGGTTATTCTAAGCTTGCCAGACACCTCTTTTTTATTAAAACCAAATGGAATAACGGCTTTAGCTGTTAATTATAATTTACTTCCAGAGCAATCCTCCCCTATTTCGAAAATATCAAATATTCATGAAGGCAAGGTCTTAATGAATAAAAATGACTGCTTTACCTGCCATCAACTAGATTCGGATGAAGTAGGCCCATCATTTCAAAGAATTGCACAAAAATATAAAAATACCAAAGAGTCAAAACAAGACTTGGCTATTAAAATAAAAAAAGGAAGTACAGGCATTTGGGGGAATGGCAAGATGAATCCACACCCTAGCCTAACCGAGAATGACCTCAACCAAATGATTGATTTCATTTTTACTTTGAAGCCTAAGGAAACTACTAGCATTAAAAGTTTAAATCAAAATACTAATATAAAGTCTTCGGTTCCAAATTCACCTGGTTTTGGGGCACCACTTGAAGGAGTTCACCCCAGTTTTGATTTAATTTCATTACATAACTCCACGTTCAAACCAAGAGTTGGTGGATTGGCATTTTTGCCTGATGGGCGTTTATTAGTCACAACTTGGGATAAAATTGGGGGGGTGTATATAATTGATGGTTTATCTTACAATGACTCTAGTAAAATAAAAGTTAAACAGATAGCTTCTGGTTTGGCTGAGCCTTTGGGTATTGAAGTAGTAAATGGTGAAATTTATGTTTTACAAAAACAAGAGTTAACAAAATTAATCGATTTGGATGGTGACGAAATTATTGATGAATATCAAGTAGTTTGTAATAGTTGGAGCGTTTCTGCAGATTTTCATGAGTTTGCTTTTGGTTTGGTCTATAAAGACGGATATTTTTATGCTACGCTATCTATGGCGATGCGACTTAAGCCTGGAGAGAAACAATTGCCAGATCGAGGAAAAACTATTAAGATTTCAAAAAATGGAAGTTTTGAAGAGGTCAATTTTGGATTAAGAACCCCCAATGGAATTGGTTTAGGTCTAGAAAATGAAATTTTTATCACTGACAATCAAGGGCAATGGCTTCCTGCGAATAAACTTATACATGTAAAAAAAGGAGAGTATCATGGCATGTTTTGGGGATGGTTAAGCAATGCTCCAGCACCTGAAATGGCCATGCCTGCTATATGGTTACCAGAACATGAAATAGGAAACTCCCCTTCAGAACCCGTTCTTATTCGTCATGGCACATATAAAGGTCAAATGCTGCATGGAGATGTCACTTTTGGAGGTATCAATCGAGATTATTTAGAAAAAATTAACGGGCAGTATCAAGGAGCTGTTTTCCGATTTTCGCAAGGATTTGAAGCAGGTGTTAATCGTCTTCGTTGGGGCCCTGATGGAAATTTATATATCGGTGAAGTAGGTATGATGGGAGGAGGTTGGAGTTGGAATAATAGGTTGAGTGGACTTCAATGTATGAAATTCAATAAAAAACCTACTTTTGAAATGCTTTCCCTAAAGGCGAAGTATGATGGTTTCGAAATTGAATTTACTCAACCATTGAAGACTAATTTTACCTTAAAAAAGACAGATCTTATTATTCAACAATGGTGGTACTTGCCAACCAAAAATTATGGTGGCCCAAAAATGGATTTAGTAAACCTTAGTCCAACTCAAATCACTATTTCAAAAGACCGAAAGAAAGTATATGTAAAATTGTCAAACTTGAAACCAAAACATGTTGTCTATTTTAGCTTATCAAATCAAATCAAAAATCAAAAAAATCAAAGCCTTTGGTCTGGAGAAGCTTGGTACACTTTAAATGCTATTCCAAAAGAAATTTAAAAGATGAATGACATAAAAAATATTGCTATTAATCGCCGCACGTTTGTAAAATCTACTGGCTCTGCTTTTATTTTGGGTGCTGCTGGAATCCCGATTGA
>CAMAQF010000065.1 GCA_945860265.1 Emticicia agri
AATAGGTTTTGCAATTTCAAGTTTACTATTTCTAAATTCAATTGCATTTTTATAAAGCCAATAAGAGGCAAAAATCAAAAAAATATTACGAAGGACAGAAAGCCATGCTGGAATTTGATAAAAGCTACCCAAACAACCACAATCTTCAATACCCATGAAGAAAAAGCCTGCTGCAAAGATGCATGTAAGCAAAATAATAAAACCAAACGAAAACAGACCAATTTTGCGAATATTCCAGAAAAATAGCAAAGCAAAAGCCAAAACTATCTCAATAAAAGTGATAATTGGAGCTAAAAAATATAACTTTGGAAAGCCATATTGCATTAGAATATCAGCAAATCCATTTATATCGGCTGCTTTTGCTGTGGCTGAAACTAGGTAAATGAGTGCTAAAATGAATGATAATATAATGGTAAGAGTCTTACTATTTTTCATGGAACAATATTTTTATTTATCAAAATAATTACCAAAACTTCTATTTTCTTCAAACCCTCGAATCTCTTTTTCTAAGATTGGAGTATTTTTTATAACTGGGTTATTATTCCAGAACAATTTATTGTAGGTCGTTTTCTTAATCAAATCTAAGTCACTTCTTACATAAGATGATTTTAAATTATTAAAATGTTTGACATCTTCATACGCTATAATCTTAACCCTTTCTGTAAATTTTCTTGATGCAATAAGAGCATAGTGCATTGTTATGTTATATGTTAATTCTGCACTTTGAAAATAAGTCCTATGAAACTCATCTTCTTTAAAGTTTACTACTAAATTGGTGAAATTATTCTTAAAAGAAATTTTATCTATGCTTCTATCTCGTTTATGATAGTAAACTCCTTCAATTTTCATAATATTATCATAAGTGGAATTTATATAAATTTTACCATCAAAATATGATATTTTCTTATCTATGGGAGTACATTGAATAATAGCCACTTCATCATTGAGCCCCTCATTTAAGACTCCAGAAATAGTATATTTGTTGTTTTCTTTGTTTTCAAAAATATTGTTTGGAAAAGCTCTATTTTTATTAATGGTACCAACAAGTAAAAAAGCAAAAGTAGTAATGTTTGAAAATGAATGATGTGATTCATTTTTTGCATATCGTGCATCAGTCGGATTCCACAACCTTATTCCGTAACTATCCCAACCAGCTTCAAAAAATATTTCATGAATTGTATTTGTATTTCCTCCTTCTTTCGCCACTTTTTGAAAAAACATTTTACTATAATGATATGTATTACTATCTTTTCGTGCTTTTTGTATAGCCAAATTAAGTAAAATAGAAGCTCTATTGCCAGTTGCGACCTCCGCCAACTCAATTACATTCTCGGATAATTCAATAGAATATTTTTTATATTCTGTTATTTCAACCGAAACTTTTTTATAGCTTACATGACTAATCTTAAATTCAACTGGTAGTTTACTAATGTTGATTTCAAATTCACCTTCATCATTTGTAACAGTTGCTTTATTTTCTGTATCATTTATTATACTTACGAAAGGTATAGGCTTTTTGGTAGCTTTATCTATTACAATACCGCTAATTTTTTGGGCAGTTAGAGAGCTACTCAGTAGGAGAAAAATGATGATGAATTGATTTTTCATAAAATAAAATTAAATAATAGAAGGGGGAGAAACTCTCCCCCTGTAACTGAATTAACAACCATCATTAGAGTAAGTAGTACAAGTCTTACCAGTACAACTATCTACTGTTGTTGTGGTCGTACCACAGCCCCATTTGTTTTCAAGTCTTTCTTCAAGTTCTTCTACTTCAAAGTGTAGAACGTCTGAAATACATTTAAAATTTTCCATTGTTTTTTAAGATTTAATAAAAAAATTGTTTTATCTGCATTTTGTAACCGTAACCGTTTGACAGTCACCATTCGTATAACAGACTGTTTCGCAATCTGCTACCCACTTATTCTCTAATCTCTCTTCAAGTTCCTCGACTTGAAAATGTTGAAGTAAAGCTTCGTTTGTTTGTAAATTTTGCATAAAATTGTTTTTTAAAAATTATAGGGTGTGTTTTAATGCCCGCCTTGGCTCACCCTTTTAAGCCAAGTTCGAGATATTTTTGAAAGGTTTTGAATACAAAACCGAAAGAACAGAATGTAGAAAGTCAGAATAAACAAAAACTGACGGTTGATATTACTCAAATCAAAATTCCCACTCAACCATTTACTCAGTACTCCGTATATCAGCTGTGGGAACAAAACTATGTATGATCTGAAACTATAAATCGTAAAAACCATAAAAGCAATAAAAAAACCTGTATTTATAAAACCGTATAGAAATAACCAAACTTCGTTTGTTGTCAAAAACAACTTTGTTCTTTCGCTCAGCCGCCCATAAACAGTTTTCAGTGTTTCTTTTGATTTACTTATTAGGTTTGGCGTATTTGTGAGGTCAGATAAAATCCAATAGCCATCAAATCTCACAAAAGGGTTAAACTCCCAAACTACCATAGTAGCCAATGAGATACTTGCTACATAAAATATCGGATTTTGGGTAATCAAAAACACTATCAAAAGCATGCTCGCATAAAGTATTTCACTAAAAATCCCTCCCATGTTGGCTATGATGCGTTTTTGTTTATTTGCCGCCCAGATATTAGTAATATCGGCATACATGACTGGCAACACAAAATAAAACCCGAATCCAATACCTCCATGCTTAATCTTGTAGGCTTTGCAGGCCGCAATGTGCCCTAATTCGTGAATCGGCATTGCCAAATAAAACAAGCAAATTAGTATCGGTATTTGTGCAACTGTCAACTCTACTTTTTGTGGAGCATTAATAAATATTGCCCCAATAAAAAGTACCAAACTCCCCAGAACATACCAAAATACCTTTGGGTTATAGAAAACTGTAAGTGGTTTCGCCAAAAATCCTGCTATTTGTGCATTGATTATCTGAACTTTTAATTTCAAGTATTTATTTTTCATAGACGGGCGTGTCACTTCAAAATCCTCCGCCAAAATACCAAAACCACCAATTATTGACGAAATATGTTGCTCAAAATCTTCAAATGAAATATTTATCAAAAACTCATCTTCAAAAGCCAGATGTGCATCTTCAAGGGTCTGATGAGTTTCTAAAATATTGAATAGTTTAAAAGTTGCTTCATTTATCAAAAAATTTCTGCCCTCTGGGCTATTGATAACCCATTTTCCATTTTCCCAAGAATGAAAAGTATAACCTTCTTTTATTAGCATTGTGTTGATTTTTTAAAAATTGCCAAACAATTAACTACTGCACTCGTGGTAAATACCCTATTATGGTCGTCAGTTATACAGTTTACTCCAAACGAACTACTTCGCCATTTCTTTACACTTTCTGGGTGAGCAACATCGGTTGCAGGAATTTGCAAAATTCGATTGGTTTGCCAACTGCCGTCTTGTGTTTGGGTGCTTAAAAGCCAATCAATACCTTGCTTTATTTCATTAGAATAATGCAGTTTATCATACAAAATCAAGGCTTTAAGTGCCAAAGAGGTATAAAAAGCGTTGGGTTGTTTATCAAATGGGTTTTCCCAAAAACCATTTTGTGTTTGTAGCGTAACTAAGCATTCAACGGATTTTTGACAAGCATTTTTGTATTTTGGGTTGCCATTTAAAGCTAAAATCAGATAACTTGTTGCATAAATATCGCTCGTCCACCAGTACGATTTCAAATGATGATTATCTTTGCTTTCTATCAAAAACTCAGCAGTTTTATCATACAAAGCTTGATTTTTATTATTGGATAGTACATAACAAGCAACTGCCGACACGCATAACTTAGGACTTAGCCAAGCATCAACCGAAATTTCTTCGGGCAATTCTAATCGTTTTCGCAAACCTTCGGCATCACGATATGTTACCCACCCACCATCTGCATTTACAAATTTTAGCCAACTTTCATTGATTTCATCATTTGGCATTTTCATTGCTTGAAAAAACCCAACCAAAAAATTAGTTGAATCACCATCTTGAAAAATGCTTTGGTTGTAAGAAAGAAAATCAGCAGGATTTTGCTTAATTTTATTAGCAATTTTCTTCAAAAAAGGCAATTCATTATTGATTTCAGCTAAATTCATACCCACAAAACCTGTTATCCATGCTTTGCCAGTTCCTGCACTTGTCATAAAATCTGACCAAGTAAAATCATTTTCAAGGTTTGATTCTAAATATTTGATACCTTTTTTTATACTATTATCCAAGGTATTGTTTACTACAAATACTTGACTTTTCGATCCTTTTATACGTGCTTTTTCAAGCAAAAAACTAATTTCTTGACTATGAAATTCGATATTTCCGATTTGTTTTTTTATATATTCCGATAATTCGGTTAGTTGTAAATTGGTAGCAATAGATTTCGCATTTTCAAAATGCTTGATAGCCATTCTTAAATGAGTTTCTGCAATGCCTGAAATATACAAGTATTTGTTTTTCAGCGAGTTATCCACTTCTTGAACATTATTTTGAACTAAAAACTGCTCTAAAAGATATTGAGGATACGTCCATTGTTTTTCAAGAATATCTTTTTTGAAATCATCAATGTCATCTAAAAGTTGAAAGGCTATATGAATTTCATTGACCAATTCGATGAGAATATCCTCATAATTTCTGTTATCCGCTAAAACTTGTATTGCATAAACAGCATTTAAACAAATAGCGGATTTACCTTTCGCTATCTTTTGAAACAGCAATTCATCAATAGGGGCTTTTGAAGCAGAAAGTTGTTTTTCTGCAATGATTGTTTTGAAATAAGTATCCTTGCAAATTTGGAAAGATTGCCAAAAATTACTTTCGGAAGAGAATAAATAAGCTAAACCACAAATAGAATGTTCATAATGCGTAAGTCCATCTTTCAAATTGATAAATTTTTGCATTTGAACATCAGAAGTGTCACTCCGAGAATCTACAAACTCATCAAAACTTACTAGAAATCTGAAATAATTGTAGGTGGCAGTCGAGAGAAATTGAAGAGTTAAATTTTCAACACTTGGATATAAGGGCGATAGAAAATCAATCAACCGAACATAGAACTCATGTTCTTTCGGTAATCCCGCAAGGTTAGTTTTAGATGTGGTTAATTTCAAAAGTCATACAAATGCGTGGTTATTAAGTACTATGACTAAAAATAATAGACAAAAACATATTTATTAATTTGTTAATAATCAAAGTACAAATCTAAAGGGCGAACCGTCTCATTTCTTGAGTCTCAGAATTTAAAAAAACTATCATCTCCTATAAGTTTCAAAAAAATAGTAAGCTGTATCTAATTTTACCTAATTACTACTTATGACGTTGTTTATTAGCCTTGTAACTATCCAAAAAGGCTATTTTCTTACCATTTTGGTTTTATTTTAGACCTAAAGTAGCCTCTGATCAATAGTTATCAGGTCGCAGTAAGGTAAGAAGCTTATAGTACGCTATTTACCTGTTCGCTAATTTGTCGATTATTATTATCCTACTATTTATCGGTAGTGCTACTCAAAAACATACTACCCATAAACCAACAAAACCACCCTTTTAGGGTGGTTTTGTCATGAATTTTATATTAAGAAAGAGCAAAAGCAAGTCGGAATCCCTTATGAGCCACACATTTCGCAACCCTCTGGGTCGTCGAGTGAGCATTGAATTCCTGCATATTGGTATTCTTCTTCGCTGGCAAAAGAAGCGGCTGCGGTTGTTTTTGCAGTTTGCTCTTCGGCGTATTTAGCATAATCTAAAGGTTTTTCTTCAATAACCGATGTAGCTGGCATTACCTCAGCAATCGCTTGGCGGTCAACTGTAAACTTTACTGCATCAGAAGCCGCTTTTGTACGTAGGTAATACATACCTGTTTTCAAACCTGCTTTCCATGCGTAGAAGTGCATAGAGGTTAATTTTCCGAAATTAGCATTTTCCATGAAGATATTCAACGACTGACTTTGGCAAATGTATGCTCCACGTTCAGCAGCCATATCAACGATGGTTTTTTGTTTAATTTCCCATACAGTACGATACAAATCTTTCAGGTTTTGAGGAATCTCTGGAATCGCCTGTACCGAACCGTTAGCAGCAATCAATTTGTTTTTCATGGTATCATTCCACAAACCGATTTTTACTAAATCTTTCAATAAATGCTTATTCACAACCACAAACTCACCTGAAAGCACACGACGTGTATAAATATTTGACGTATAAGGCTCGAAACACTCATTGTTACCCAAGATTTGGCTCGTAGAAGCCGTTGGCATTGGAGCAACCAAAAGTGAGTTTCTTACACCATTTTTCATTACTTTTTCACGCAATTCTGACCAATTCCAACGACCAGACTCTGGTGTTATATTCCACATATCGAATTGGAAGATACCTTGTGAGATTGGTGAACCTTCCCATGTTGGATATGGGCCTTCAACAATAGCTAACTGCATTGAAGCCTCCATTGCGGCGTAATAAATTGTTTCAAAAATATCTTTATTCAACTGGCGAGCTTCGTCAGATTCAAAAGGCATCCTCAAAATAATAAACGCATCAGCTAAGCCTTGGATACCTAAACCAATCGGACGGTGACGCAAGTTACTACGCTCGGCTTCAGGTACAGGATAATAGTTTACATCGATTACTCTATTGAGGTTTTTGGTAATTACCTTAGTCACCTCATATAATTTTTGGTGATCGAATTTAGAGAGACCTGTTTTTTCATCTCTTATAATATATTTTGGCAAAGCAATGGATGCCAAATTACAAACCGCCACCTCATCAGGTGAAGTATATTCGATGATTTCAGTACAAAGGTTCGATGATTTAATCGTACCTAAGTTCTTCTGGTTAGATTTTTTATTGGCCGCATCTTTGTACAACATATATGGCGTACCAGTCTCGATTTGAGACTCCATAATAGCAAACCAAAGATCTTGTGCCTTAATAGTTTTACGAGCCTTCCCTTCTCTTTCGTATCTTTCGTACAATTTCTCAAACTCGTCACCGTAGCAATCAGATAAACCTGGTGCTTCATGAGGGCAAAACAAGGACCAAGTATCATTGGCCTCTACACGCTTCATGAATAAGTCCGATATCCAGAGTGCGTAGAATAAATCTCTTGCACGAAGTTCTTCTTTGCCGTGATTTCTCTTCATATCCAAGAATTCAAAAATATCGGCGTGGTGTGGCTCGATGTAAATTGCAAATGAGCCTTTACGTTTGCCACCACCTTGGTCAACATAACGAGCTGTGTCATTGAAAACACGAAGCATCGGCACAATACCATTTGAAGTTCCGTTTGTGCCTTTGATATATGAACCCGTTGCACGAATATCATGGATGGCTAAACCAATCCCACCAGCCGATTGTGAAATTTGAGCGGTTTGAGCCAAAGTTTCATAGATTCCCGTGATACTATCCTCTTTCATCGTAAGCAAGAAGCATGATGAAAGTTGAGGTTTGGGTGTTCCTGCGTTGAATAATGTTGGTGTAGCGTGCGTAAACCAACGCTCCGACAATAATTCGTAAGTTTCAATAACACGGTCGATGTCATCTCCATGAATACCTACCGCTACACGCATCAACATGTGTTGTGGACGCTCCACGATTTTGCCATTGAGTTTTAACAAGTATGATTTCTCGAGAGTTTTATATCCGAAATAATCATAGCCAAAATCACGGTCATAGATGATGGCAGAATCAAGCAAGGCGGCGTGATTATGAATCACCTTCCACGTATCTTTTGCGATAAGAGAAGCATTGTGGTCAGTCTTTGGGTCGATGTATTGGTGTAACATCTTCATTGTACCCGAAAACGACTTAAGGGTATTTTTGTGTAAGTTTGAAATAGCAATCCGGGCTGCCAATGTAGCATAATCTGGGTGCTTGGTTGTCATCGAAGCAGCGGTTTCAGCAGCAAGGCTATCTAATTCTGACGTTGAAACGCCATCATAGATACCTGCCACGACTTTCATGGCAACTTCAACGGGTTGGACAAATGCAGGATCTAAGCCATAGCAAAGTCGCTCAATACGAGCAGTGATTTTGTCGAACTTTACCGACTCGCGGCGTCCGTCTCTCTTAATTACAAACATAAGTAGCCTTTAAAAAGGGTTTTAGGGAATTCACAACAATTTTTTTTAAGAACTGATAAATTTAGTCCTTCACTAAGTATTAAAATTTTTAATAAAAACTTTAATACTTTTTGATTACCACTCGATTTTAGGGTTCGCCAGCACTAAATTTCTGAGGGGGTGTGTCAGGTGTCATATCAAATATTTTTGGATAGCGTTTGATGTAAAATTAGTAAAATGTAAAGGCATATAAAAATCAAAAATCTATACCTATTTACCGATAATTAAAAAGTGTAATGTTATGAAATTATTAAGAGCTAATAATCAATTAGTTACTTAAAGAGTGGAATGGAAAAGTATAATAAAAAAGTTATCCACATAAAATAAATACTTTTTTCTTTCCAAGAATGGAACTTTTATTGAAGTTGTACGACGTTTTATTTACTAAACCCAAAAAAAATGTTTAATTTTCAGAAAAAAAAATAAATTCTGAAAAAGTTATCCACATTGAAAATACCATAAATTAGTCATGACATTCCATGAGCAATAGGTCACCAAATTGATAAGAAATACTTACGATACCATCCTCGGCAGCTTCATTGCTATTTCCAGAGCGATAACCAAGTGTAAGTTTTTCATTATTGAGTTCATAGAGAAGATTTCCTGTCCGTATATTTGTCACTTCCCCTATTGGAATAAGTGAAATTTGAGAACCTTTTACGTACCACTTTTCAAATGTTGCGGGAAGGGGTAAAAGAGGGTAAATGACCGAATAATCATCAATCATTACGATAGAAAGTTTATTTTTGTAACGAATAATATTAGTCATATTTGTGATGGAATGGTCGGCACGGCGACCAGTTGCCCAAACCACATTTGCGGCGGGAAAACCCCTTTTTATCAAAAAATCGAAGGCCTTTTCGAGGTCGGTTTTGTCTTGGTCGGGGGTATGAATGATCTCAATCGGGTACTGACTTTGCTCAATTTCGTCTAAGTCAATTTCTCTATCAAAATCACCCAGCAATACATCAACCTTGATTCCGAGCGACATCACACGGTGTATGGCATTATCAAGTACCACCACAAACGGACTCCATTCGAGGAGCTGTCCGATGAGTTCGGAGCTACAACTTTCGCCATTAGCAATGACAAGTGCAGGCTCTTGTTTTTCACGTACGATATGGTGGGAAGACATGATATTAATGAGGAATGATGAAGGAAGGATCTTTAAGACCCTACAAACAGGCAAAAATTACCGATGAAACAAAGGAAAAGAATTATTTCAAAATCCATTGTAAAATCTTTGAAAGAGGCTTGGCGTAAAGCGTGTACCAACGAGGTTGAATTCCGTTATCAGTCCATGCCTTTCGGTCTTCTTTGTTGGCTTTAATGCGACCTTTTATAGAGCCATTACTATTACCACCCGCTCTCATTTTCATTATAACTTTTGGAACATAATAAGATGAGACATCATACCGATACAACATTCTTAGCATTAACTCATAATCGCCAGCAAACCTATAAGAAGAGTGATACAAACCATAAGTGTCATACGCAGATTTCTTTATGAAAAAAGCAGTATGAGGAGGCATCCAACCATTCAAAAAACGTTTCTTTGAATAATTACCAGATATCCATTTTCTGATAATTTTATTTGTATTAATTGAATCTACATAAAATAAATCTCCGTAAACTGAGTCTGCGTTAGATTCCTCAAAACCTTTAACAATATTACTAATTGCCTCTTTGTTAGGGTAAAAATCATCCGAGCCGACAATCCCAATTGCATCACCTGTAGCCATTTTTACACCTTTACTCATGGCTTCATAGATACCGGAATCTCTTTCAGAAACCCACTTGATTTTATCACCATAAGATTTAAGAATATCAACCGTTCCATCTTTTGAGCCACCATCGGCTACAATGTATTCAATAGCTGGGTAATCTTGAGACAAGACACTTTCTATGGTCTCTCTTATAGTTGCCGCAGAATTGTAGGCGGCCGTAACGATTGATATTTTCATTATTGATTTGATTCGAAGTTTTAGGCATTTTCCATATCTAAAACTATATTATTTGACTTTCAAGGCCTCAAATTTACTAACATCAAGCGAAGGAATTGCGGTTTTTAGAGAATTTTTATAATTTTCGTTGATAACCTTAATAATTTCGTTGGCAATGACGGCTGAACCACGAGGCGATGGATTAAGCCCGTCAAGACTAAAAAAGCCCCCAGTAAATACTGAATTATCGAATTTTATACTATTAACTGTGTAAGTTTTGCTCATTACTTGGGCGTAAAGACTATTCAAATCAGCTAAGATAATGCCTCTTTTGTCGGCTTCTAACTTCAAAATACCATTAAAATCGCTAAGACGTGAGCCAATAATACTTATTTCATCTTTATCCAAGACTTCTTCGTTGGTAAGCGGATAGGCTATGCTGAATCCTTTTTTTTGATTCGCTGCATTTGTTTTGCCTATCCTAGGAATGGCTTCCATCAAGATTTTATCATTAGCTGTTGCTGCTCTTACTATTCCATTTCCCGTGGTGATAAAAATGTCAGTTGTACCAACATTTTTGGCAAGATCTTGGAAAGTATAAAAATTGAAATACGGCAAATCAAGTACGTTCGGGATATTTGTTAGAATGCCTTTAGCATTATTTACTAGCAAAGCATCAAAGAATTTTTGAATATTGATGGCAAATGAAGATGTTTCAGTCGTGGAAGATTTGCCGCCAGATGTTGCATAAGACAATAAATCTTGTTCGCCAATGCTCGCCACAAAAAAAGTAGCTTTACTTTCTTTGACAAAATCGGCATAAGAAGTCTCTTCTTTTCCTACAGGAAGAATTCGCTCATAAAATGAATTGAAGCCCTGTGTTTTAGCATTGCCAAATCCTGAATTATTGACATCTGAAACTCGTAAACCAGCTACGCCATAATTATTTATAACACCACCTGAATATTTAGCCAGCGTTAGCGGTGAAGTTGTAAGAATTGCGAGTTTATCAGAGATTTTATCAAATTGTAGCGAAGTATTAATTTGAGAAGTCGCCAAATAACCTGTTCCGTTTTCTTGTCCAACCGCAAAAAGTGCTTGGTCGAATTTTACGCCTATTTGTTGAGCAACGAGATTTGGATAAGATGCCAATTGTCCTTCTCTGTAAAGCCCTCCGTTTGTGTAACCTGCTGTTAACGAGCCACCTACGGCAATATATTTAGCGAAAATCGAAATTTCGCTTCTTGAAACAAGCGTTGGTTCATCAGTTTGTTTTTCGCAACTTATAATAGTTACAAAGCCTACTAAAAGACCTGCAAAGTTTTTTAAAAACGGTTTCATAAATCAGAGTATGTTTGTAAAATCGGTAAATAGGATCTTCTAAAAGTAATGATTCGATTTAATAGGAAAAAGTTGTAATGACTTGAATGTTAAAACAACAAACTTTGGATGCCAAAAAAACAGATTTGAAGAATCAATAACCAAAAAGCAATTTTATTATCTTTTCGGAAAGGTAACCAGTGAAAAAGTGTCAATAGAAATGCCGAAACGATAAACCAACCAATGTAGTTTTGGACAGGCGGAAGCAAGCCAAACCATGACCACATTTCTAAACGAATGGCAATTGGTTCGACTAAAAAATCGAACATTGTCATTAATAAAGCACCGTAAACTACTTTAATATATAAGGGTTGATTGACTCGACAAAATGAACTTCCGACACAATAAACCAACAAAAGCCAATTAACCGCAATGACTGGCGGTACTTCGAGAATCTCAAATCCGAGGGTGCGGTCATATTGATAATGACCGAAAATTAAACCTGTATTAACACCAATGACCTCAATAAAATAGCCTGTAAGAAAGGTAATTATGGCAAAAACGATAAAATAACGATTCCAACCATTATGAAAATATAGCAAAATACTTAATGATGCCACAAGATTGAATGGTGTTAGAAATTTAAAAAGTTCGGCAGTGGCACTGATATTTAGACCAATTATCCCTGCGATATACATGGAAAATAGAAGGTAGAGATAAGGTTTATGGTTCTTCACTTATTAGATAATTGCTTAGTATTTCCCAAATTTATTTCTTTTTCTTTCGATGCACAACGTGTTTGCGTAAAATTCGTTTACTTTCAGCTTTTACTTCGATATTTTTTCTAATTCCCCACAATCTGTCTTTTGCAAATTTAGTAGTTTGTTCCAAATCAATTATTGGAAAAGGATAATTTTCTCCCAAACGAAAATTATATAAATCTTGCTCCATCTGAGTCATTTTCCAAGGCTCATGAATGAAGCCTTCGGGGCAATTTTCGAGTTCTTTTACCCAAGTTTTTATAAATACTCCGTGTGGGTCGTGGTCTTGCGATTGTTTCACAGGATTATACATTCGAACGGTATTCATGCCCGTAACGCCCGCCTGCATCTGAAACTGCGGATAATGAATTCCTGGCTCAAAATCAAGGAATTGTTGGGCAAGAAACAATGCTCCATCTTTCCAATGTTGAAAAAGCTGGTGCGTTAAAAACGATACTACCATTGCCCGCATCCGAAAATTTAAGTACCCTGTTTCGCAGACACATCGCATACATGCATCAACGAGTGGATAGCCTGTTTTTCCTGCTTGCCATTGCATTATAAAATGCTGATTTTCAGTTTTTTGCAGCTCATCATAGCCTCGATTGATGTTTTCAAATTCTATACGGTCTTCCATCTCAAACTTCTGAATGAAATGACAATGCCAATGCAAACGAGAAGCAAAATTTTCTAAATCTCGACGGTAGGAAACGCGTCTTTTCGCATTTTGGGTATATTGATACACTTGTCGAATCGACAAATTTCCCCATGCAATATAAGGCGAAAGTCGGCTACAACTTTTGCGAGCTTCGAGTGGTTTTGAGATAGTTTTTGAATAATTTTTTGCTCTATCATTCAAAAAACTTTGCAGATAACGATAAGCATAAGTTTCGCCACCCGGCTGAAAAATTGGTTTATTTTCTTTATCGATACTTGGCTGCTGAATTTGGGAGAGAAATTGTTTGTAAATTTCGTTTTCATTATCAAAAATTAAGCACGGATTTCTTAGTTTTGTCCAATCTGGATTGTCTAGTTTTTGATGCATCTGGGTTTTCCAAAGTTCTGACCAATTTTCACGATTTTTTAATTTTCTGACAACCCCATTTGTCTGAAACTCTTGCCACTCAATGTTGTTTTCTTTGAAATACTTCGATAAAACTTTATCTCGGTCATAAGTAATTTTCAATCCTGTTTCTTCGTAGGAAAATACTTTTTTGAGTTGATATTTTTGATGAATGGCAGCGAAGATGGCTTCTACTTCGCCCTCTAAAATTGTAATTGATAACAAAGCATTGCCAGCCGAAAGTTGGCCATTAAGATCATCGAGTGATTGTTGCACAAAGCTCCAATGTCGAGGACTATAATGTGGGTCGGACATGATGGTAGGTTCCCACACATAAAGCATCAAAAATGATTCCCCATTTTCGATGGCAGCCTTCAGCGGTGCGTGGTCGCTGATGCGTAAGTCTTTTTTAAACCAGACAATATTCATTCAAATAAAACACGTTGTGAAGATTTTTGTTACGCAGAAAAGTTTAAATTTATTAAAATATATATAAAAACATATTTATCAATATCTGCCGAAGTTGTTGCACAATTCCTGTAAAAAACATTTTTGGCTTAAATTTAATGTATTTTTGAAATTAAACACACATTGTAAAAGTCTAATAATGAAGAAAGTAGCATCTATAATATTTTTGCTGACAATAAATTTTTCGGTTTTTTCACAACTTGCGAGCAACAATCTTCCCGAGGAGGACTATTGGGAAACTCAACTTACGCCGATGGTAGAGGTAAATGATATGCTTCGCCATATTTACAGCGACCCTTTCAAAGAAAATTTCATACATGCTATTCCTGCGGGTTATCCGATGAAGAAAGAAGTCAATATCAATTCATTTTATGGCTTTCGTAATCACCCTGTACACAAGGTTTCGTTGTTTCATCGTGGCATTGATTTGAAAGGTGCAACAGGGGAAGAAGCCATTGCCACTGGCGACGGCGATGTGATGGATGTAGGTTTTAAAATTGATTTAGGAAACTATTTAAAAATTAAACATTGCTACGGTTTTGTGTCTATTTATGGCCATTTGAATAAAATTTCGGTAAAAAAAGGCCAGCACGTTAGACGATTGCAGGTAATCGGGGAGGTAGGTGCAACGGGTACTGTAACTGGGCCTCACTTGCACTATACATTGAAGAAAAACAATCAATATATAGACCCGTTTGATTTTTTATTCATGGATTTTGATCAAGGAAAACTCAGTATGTTAAATAAGTAACCCACAAAGTTTTTTTGTGGATTACCTTCTAAAATATCATTTAAACGTTCTACTGCTTGTTTTTTGGTCAGTCGGGAAGTCTTGCGGAATCGGTAATGTAACTTTACCAGTAGCAGCCCACTCTGAGCCTCTAAGCAAACAAGTGATAAAGCCCACGCACTCTACTGAATAATCAATATGCCCCATTGGTGTATGAAAAATTCTACCTTTTCCGTAGTTGAGTGTAAGCAACATTGGCTCATGACGCCCAGTTCCTCTCTTTTCTTTTGCCGAAAAAGCAGTTGCTAGTATTTCCATATTCTCGGCTGGTCCTCTGAGTTTGTCGTACAATTCATCTTTGCCGTGTAGCCACTTCGTTGGCATTCCTTTCGTAATTGGATGCTCTGAATTTCTAATTTCAATCACGTACTCATGCTCTGGGCCGTGTGAACCCGCTTTACCTGCTGAATTATCTTTCACAAGAGTACCTTCGTTGTTGTAATATACATAAGGGCCATCTTTTTCGGTACGGTCGCCCCAACCACCTAAACCTATCATTTTATTATAGTCTGACCACTGTGGAAACGAATTATCAGCGGCATGAATTACGACCAATCCTCCGCCTTTTTTCATGTATTTCTCAAAATTCTTTTGTGTTTCTTCGGGCCACAGGGCAGCGTTCCAACCAAAATTACAAATCACTAAATCATATTTTGAAAAATCAGGCTTGAAATCAGGGTCAATTTGCGATTTTTTCAATGCTTCCGTTTCGCCAAGACCTTCAATCGGGAATTTCTTTATAAATTCTTCTCCCAACCACGTATATTTTGTTCGTTGCACGTCTACTTTAAACTTATCTGTTTCTTCTAAATAACTCTTCATCATGAAGGTTATTTTAGGCCATTGAACATGGTTGTTCTGGCCATCAACGATGAGAGTTCGGATAATTGATTTCTTTTTTTGAGCCAACGAAGTAAAAGAGAATGAAAGAAAGAGCAATGAAAGGAGAATAGTTATTTTTTTCATAGAAAGGGTTGTCTTTATCTGAAAGCAAATTAGTATAAAGTTCTATGAAACACAAATCGTTTTGGGAGTAAAATCAAAACTATTGAATGATAGCAGCGTTGATAACTTCGTGAATACGTTTGCGAATCTTCAAAGTATTGATTTTATTGTTGGCCGAACTCTGATAAACTCGGTTGGACAGAAAAATAAAAATTAAATCTCGCTCTGGGTCAATCCATACCGCTGTGCCTGTAAAGCCAGTATGACCAAATGTTTTTGGCGAAGCATCAATTGCAATTACAGGCTTATCGTCTCCTGCTTCGGGTTTGTCCCAACCAAGTCCTCGGTAGCTGCGTTGCGTATAATTTTTAGCAAAATGCGGAACAGTTGTCGGAAATAAAATCTGACGACCGCCATAATAGCCTTTCTGCAAATTCATCTGATATAATTTCACTAAATCGCTCACATTACTAAAAAGTCCTGCATGACCAGCGACTCCACCTAGCAAAGAGGCATTGGGGTCGTGTACCGTTCCTTGAATTTTTGAGGCTCGAAAAATAGCATCGTTTTCAGTTGGTGCAATGTTGTTTTTGGCAAATTTTGTGTTTGGATTAAAGAGTGTCGAAACCATTCCCAATGGTTCATAAATATTCTGATCCACAAATTCATTGAGTGGTTGATTCGTGATTCTCTCCACTATTTTTTGAAGAATAATCAAACCTAAATCGCTGTAAATAAACCGATATCCTCCCAATTTATCGTAAATATTGATAAGTTTAGATTGCTGTACCCATCGCCAAACCGAATCTCGAATAGCGGGTGTAATATAAAGATTATCAGCAACTTGTAAGTTTGTGCTGTCTTTTGAGAAACGATAGTAATCACTTTTAAAGGTGGTTCCTGACTTGGTTTTCTCCCAAAAAGGAATGAAAGCCAACAAACCAGCTTGATGCATCAGAATATCCGAAACCAGCATGTTTTCTTTATTAGTTCCACGCATTTCTGGTAGGTAAGTTGATGCTTTTTCATTTAAGTCAATTGCTCCTCTTTCATTTAAAAGCATGACCGCCTGCAGGGTTGCCGACACTTTAGTCATCGATGCAATGTCATAAAGGGTTTGGTCGTTCACTGGCTCATTGACATCGTAGCTAAGTGAACCAAAACTTCGGTTATAAACTATTTTTCCACTGCGAGCTACTAAAACTTGACACCCAGGAAAAGCCCGATTGCTGATGCCTTGCTCCACAATTTTATCGATTTCGTTAAGTTTTTTTGTATTCATTCCTACACTTTCAGGCGTACCAAATGATACCCTTCCTATGCGTTCGGTTTGCACGCCATTTCCTACTTTCTGCTCATAAGTGACCGTTACAGGCAATTTTCCTTTGGCTGGTAATGCCCCAAATAAAATCTGTGGAACAACCCGATAAGAAGCAATTTCATCTTCATAGCCGCAAACTAAAGTCGGTATGCCATCATATAATTTCATGCCGTATGGATTCCCGAAACCAACCAATACAACCTTAGTTTTTTGGTGAAGTTGATTAATGAATGAAATCGTAGCTGGCGAAACCCCGTAGTTTCTGTCGCCTCGGCTGTTCATGTCATGCACACTAACTACCACCACTTTATATTTAGAAGCTTCTTCAAGCACCCAAGTGATATCTTTATCAACTGAAGGTTTAAAAGGTATAGCAAACTGCCTAAAATTGGCATATTGGCCGAGCATTTTCTGAAATTCATTACCAGATTCGGCATTGATGGCCACCGATGCAAAACTTGCGGTGTCAAGATTGACGAAAGGCAACAAATTATCCTGATTTTTGATGATTGTAACTGCCTGCTCGAATAACTCAGCTTTTAAATCATTGGCTTTTTTGCTGTTCAAATCACTACCTAAACCTGCCATTTCGATTGGTTTATAATTACTTAAACCTGCCCAAAACTTAGCTTTCAAGATTTTCTTTACACGAGCATTCAATTCGCTAATCGGAATTTGTCCACTTTCGACGGCCATTTTTAGTCGGTTAAATGCCGCAGGAAGATTACCCGATTGCAACAAAATATCATTTCCAGCCAAAAAAGCCAAAAATTCAGGTTCGCCCGCTTGTAAACCTGCCGTGATTCCTTGCATATTAAGGGCATCGGTCACGGTTAGGCCTTCAAAACCCAATTTTTCTTTGATAATTTCTGTTACAATTTTGCGAGAAATCGAAGTCGGAGTATTAATGCGAGGCTCAAGAGCCGGCACAAATAAATGAGCGGTCATGACGCTTGCTACGCTATCGGCGATGAGCCGGCGAAAAGGATAAAGTTCAACCTCATTTAATCTATCAATTGAGTGGCTCACCCAGGGCAAAGTTCGATGAGAATCTTGATCGGTGTCGCCATGCCCAGGAAAATGCTTGGCATTGCCCATGACATTATACTTTTTCATTCCCTTTACATACATTGCACCTTTTTCGGCAACATTATACTGAGATTCGCCAAACGAACGATAATTGATAATCGGATTTTTAGGATTGGTATTGACATCAACCGACGGTGCAAAATTGATATGAATGCCTAATCGTTTGCATTGTCGGCCGACTTCTTCGCCAAATTTCTCAATATAACTGTTGTCTTGAATTGCACCGAGCGTTATCTGTTTTGGAAACTCAATACAACTATCCAAACGCATACCTAGCCCCCATTCGGCATCAATGCCAATCATCATCGGAATACGTGAATTTTGTTGATAACGGTTCGTGAGACGAGCCTGACGATATGGACCGCCTTGAAAGAATATTAGTCCGCCGAGGTGATAAGCTACAATATTATTTTCAACCTGTTGATAGTAAGTTTCGGTACGATTCGAGAAAGTAGCAATCATAAATAACTGCCCGATTTTCTCTTCCAAAGTAATGGTTGACAGTAAACTATCAGCCCAGCGTTCTTGTCGAGCAAGATAATCGGGTGGAGTTTTTTGGGGTAAAATAAACGAAGTCAGTAAACCAAAAAAGCTACAAACAATAGCCAGCAAAAGTATTTTTCTGTTTTTAAAAAGCACGTAGGTAATTTTAAGTGTTGGAAGTATAACGAACAAAAAAGCCACAGATTATTACAAAAATAAAGAATCTATGGCTTTATATAAAAATATTTATATTTATTAATCAATCTCAATAACGACTCCTTTCGTAATCGGGTGGGCAACACAAGTCAGCATCACACCTCGCTTGAGTTCTTTTTCGGTTAAACCATCTTCTTCATCCATTTTTACTTTACCTTCAGTGCAAGTGCCCATACAAGCCGTACACATGCCCGCTTGGCACGAATATGGCAAATCGATATCTAAGTCAAGAGCAGCCTCCAAAATCGTTTGGTGAGGTTTCACTTCAAACTCATACTCATCGCCATTGTATTTTACTTTCACGGTTTGGGTTTGTAGCGAATCATCTGTTTCTTCTGTTTCGCCTTCAACCATGACTGTGTGGAAGTTTTCTTTATGAATCCGCTGCTTCGATACATTATAAATACCTAAACCTGCAATTATATCTTCCATCATTACTACTGGCCCACAGAGATAAAAATTGTCTTCAGCAAAATTAGTATCGACCTCTTTCATCAAGCGAATAGCTTTTTCTTGACTGATTCTACCTTTATGACCAACCCACATATTAGAAGGATTACTCAATAAATGATGTACGGCTAAGCGTTTTCCGTATTGCTCTTCGAGTGCTTCAAGTTTTTGCTTGAAGATGATTGAATCTTCTTTTCGATTGCCGTAAATGAGCGTTACACGAGAATTTGACTCCATTTTCAAAACCGATTTTGCTATTGACATCATCGGTGTAATACCACTTCCTGCGGCAAAAAGCACGATGTGGCGAGTTGTATCGGCATCGGGTTCTATGAAGAAATTGCCTAAAGGCTCAAGAACTTCCAAAAAATCACCAATTTTCACATTGTCGTTGAGATAGTTAGAGACTAAACCTCCTTGTACTCGCTTGACAGTCACGCCAATGGAAGTATCGCTGTGCGGCGAAGTGGACATCGAATAACTACGACGTACTTTCTTACCACCTTCCCCCGCTGGCACAATAATCGTTATAAATTGACCAGCTTTATATTTGATTTGCTCACTTAATGGATGCCAAAAATAAATGGTTACGCTATCAGCCGTTTCTTGTACGACTTCTTTTACTTGTAGGAAATATGTTTTTAACGACATTTTTATTGGTTTATTTAGACCTGCGACCTATTACTGACTGATTACTATCTTCTTAACTAATTCTTGTAGCGAAGTGTTTATTTTGAGCAGATATTGCCCACTCGTCATATTTCTTATATCAAATTTCTCTTGTTGATTTCCGCCTATTGAAGTTAGTTTTCGTTGTTCAATCACTCGACCTCTACTGTCTAAAATCGTGATGCTGATTTGCATATTTTGCTCAGTATCAAAAGTAACGTTTAATTGCTCACTAACAGGGTTTGGATAAAGATTTATCTCTGTACCTTTTGGAGTATCATTGCCCAAAATTAGACTAATTTTTACCTCAGTTTGAGCATTTCCTTGACAATTATTGGCATCAGTCACTTTAACACTATATATACCCGAAGCACTTATTGATATATTCAAAATACTTGGATTTTGAACCACAGATAAAAAACTATTTGGCCCAGTCCATTCGTATTTTAACGGAGCAGTTCCTGTACTGGATCCACTGTTCAATCTCAACAATTCACCTTCAAAATACGGGCCTGAATTGCTGGCCGTAACCGACAATCTAACTGCTTGAATCAGGATTGAATTTGAAACAGCACTTTCTTTACAACCCGCAATAGCACAAGTTGCGGTATAAGTGGTAATATCTATTGGTAAAACTGCAATTGTAGTAATAGTCGAGTCATTCGACCACTTCAATAGACCATCTTTGCAGCTACTTGTAGTCAAGGTTACTTTATCATTTCCACCAGCACATATTGATAACTTATCAGACGCGATTGTTGGAATTCCTGTATCACCAACTATTATTTCTACATTATTCGTGCTTTCAATAATAGGCGAGGTCGAAACCACCTTTATTTTATATGTCCCTTTTTCTAATTCTTGCGTTGTTTTTACATTCACAGTTTGTCGAGTATCTTTGCCAATCTCAACTGCTTTGTCGAAATTTCCTTTTTTGTCAGAAAGTAAAATTCTGAAATTATTATCAAGATTAAAACTTCCATAGGCAGTTGTGAACGAAATCGAAAAACTTTGTCCAGCACAGAAACTATTTGAACTTGGCACGGCTACTGTAATACTCGGCGGCACATCTAAGCCGATTTTGCCTATTTCAGTAAAATAATTTGTTAATAAATCTACCGAACCACCACGACCATCTTCCAACTCTTTATTACAGCCATAAAGCACAATCACACCACCTGTTTTTGGATGAAGCATCAAACGATAATCACTGAAAAGAGTATAATCTTTTATCACAATGCCATCTTCGCCAAATTTCGGATTTCCATTTGAGTCGAAATGCTGAATTGTTAAGTCATAGCCAATGTTTTTTGGGAAAAACCACAATGTATAAACACCATCTTTACCATCCGAAATAAGTTTATTTGGGAGAAAATATGCTTTTTCTGAGCGAGGCGTAAAGACATCTTTTTTCCAAATCATATTTCCAGTTGCATTGATTTTTGCCATCTAAAAAGGGCTTGACTTATCGCCAGTTTCAAACCAAGTTGCAATTCCTCCACCATCGCTCGTTGGCACTATTTGCACATCAAAAGTTGAGTTTGAACCTAAATTCACACCACTGTTTCCCCAAATATTCTATCCATCTTTAGTGATTTTGTGAACTAAAACTATCTTTTTTGAGTCAATATTGCTTGAAAGTGTCATTCCTGTTATTGCATTGCCATAATTATCAACTTTAAATAAATCAATACGAGTTTTTCCCGAAAAAACATTTGGTAAAGCTGCTATTGGCGAAATAAGCTTTTTGTTGGCAACATCAAAAGTTTGAAATGAATAATCTGTATTCGGATCTTTAATTAAAGTCAGAAATCGGCTGTTTTTATCATCATACTAATACCTTTGTTTCCAAGCCTTTCGCTTCCAATAATTTTATTTCATCTTCCACTACTTTTCCTGCATAATTTAGCTTTTTGGTGAAAACCACATTGTTATTAGTCAAGCGATTGAAAACATTGAAAGTTGTCAACAGCTTATCATTTTTTAGGTCATTCAATTCCAAAACACCATCATTGGCATCATCGCTTGTTAGTTCTTGTTCGCTTACTTTGATACCATTGTCCGTCCATTGAGCTTTTACCTCACTCGAAACATACTGAGCATATAAATTTCTGCGGTCAGTTTTATTTGTATCTATACAACTATGCCATAAAATATAAGCTCCGCCTTTGCTATCTGGCTTAATCAATTTTGGTGTATAAATAAAAGTACTTTTATCAAAAATTCGTCCTGTACGTAAACCATCTTTTGTCCACTGAGGAATTCCTTTCATATCTAATTTTTGTGCATATAAATCTATGAGATTATCTCGATAGTCAGCCCACATATAAAAGCTATTTCCTTCTTCATCAATCGAGTAAAGAACGGCATACTGAAAGTCACGTGAGGCACTCACAATAGAGGGTGCGGTTTCATTCGATTTCCACTGGGCAAAGCTCGAATGAAGCACAAAAATTAATATAAAAACAATTAAAGTATGTTTCATGATTTTTATTCGGTCTAATACAAATAGTTTATAATTGTGGTTGTGAAGAGGCTAAATTGTACTACAAATTTACGTTCTTATATACATATCTACTAATTAGGCATAAAATAATTGATAAGTTATTGGTTTTATTAAAAGATATTTATAATTTTGCAGCCCCAAATTACCACCCTCGAAGCGTAGCCCGTTTGTTCGAGGGATAGTTTAAGTTAGGGAGAAACGCTATTTCCGAAGCGAATCAGGTGTTGTTTCAACACCCCAAAACTTTTTGTAAAAAGTCATCGAAAAAGAGTTTTAGCAGTTGGGAGCGAAAACTAAAAATAGATGACAAATGCTTTTTTCAAACCGCTTGAGAAGTCAAGCGTATCGAACATTTAAAATATACAAAACTAGTGAAGCATTTAAGTTACAAAACGATTTCTGCTAATAGCGAAACCGTTAATAAAGAATGGGTAGTTATTGATGCTACCGATAAAGTATTGGGCCGCTTGTGTAGCCAAATTGCAAATATCATTCGTGGAAAAAACAAAACTAACTTTACCCCTCACGTTGACTGTGGTGATAACGTAATCGTTATCAATGCAGAAAAAATACGTTTGACAGGAAAGAAAATGACTGATAAAATATATATCCGTCATACAGGACACCCAGGTGGACAACGTTTTGCTACTCCACGCGAATTAATGGCAAAAGATGGTCGCCGTGTGGTAGAAATGGCTGTGAAAGGTATGTTACCAAAGGGTATTTTAGGTCGTCGTTTATATACTAATTTGTATGTTTACGTAGGAGCAGAACACCCACATGCAGCTCAAACACCAAAAACGATTGAGTTATAATACAGTTTTAATTATCAGTTATTAATTATCAATCAACATATTTCAAATTTACATTGAAACTTTGTGCCTTTGCTACTTAATAGCTAATAAATCTAACCAAAAACATTTCTTTATTTATTCAGAATATTTTCAAATTTCTATATACAAATGCAAGTTATCAACGCAGTAGGTAGAAGAAAAACAGCCGTAGCCCGTATCTACATGAAAGCGGGAAATGGTGAAATTTCTATCAATGGAAAAGGTTTGAAGGAATATTTTCCTTCAGAAATTCTCCAAATTATCTTGAACCAACCATTTGCTACAACAAGTACATCTGGTCAGTATGATTTAAAAGTAAACGTAAACGGTGGTGGAATTGCTGGACAAGCTGAGGCTGTTCGTATGGCAGTTTCTCGTGCCTTGTGTGAAGCAAATTTAGAAAACCGTCCAGCGTTGAAAAAAGAAGGCTTCTTAACTCGTGATGCACGTATGGTTGAACGTAAAAAACCAGGTCGTAAGAAAGCACGTAAGAAATTCCAATTCTCGAAACGTTAATACTATTTTGGAAATTTGTCAATTTGAAGATTTGAAAATGATAAAAATCAAATTTCAAATTACCAAATCGACAAATTTCCAAGTTCATTATTATAGTCCAGACAGCACTTAATCGTGTCCGGTGTGCTGTGCTGCGTAGTTTAATTTTTTATTTACATCTTACTAATAAGTCAAATGGCACAATTAGAGTACAAAGAATTATTGGATGCAGGCGTTCACTTCGGACACCTTACCCGTAAATGGGATCCAAAAATGGCACCGTATATTTTCATGGAGAAAAACGGTATTCACATCATCGACCTTAACAAAACGCTTGCTTGTCTTGAAGACGCTCAAGAAGTTGTTAAAGGAATCGTACGTTCTGGTCGCAAAATAATGTTCGTAGCTACTAAGAAACAGGCCCAAGAAATCGTTTCTGAAGAGGCACGTCGTTTAAAAATGCCTTACGTAACCGAACGTTGGTTAGGTGGTATGCTTACAAACTTTGCAACAATCAAAAAATCTTTGAAAAAATTGCAAAATGTAGAGCGTATGTTAAAAGACGAAGCTACTGCAAAAAACATTGCAAAGCGTGAGCGTTTAATGCTTGATCGTGAGCGTATCAAACTCGATAGATTATTGGGTGGTGTTGCTGACTTGTCAAGACTTCCTGCTGCTTTGTTTGTTGTTGACGTAAAACGTGAGCACCTTGCAGTTTCAGAAGCTCACCGTTTGGGGATTCCAGTAATTGCAATTTGTGATACCAATTCAAATCCTGAGGCAGTTGAGTATCCAATCCCAGGAAACGATGATGCTTACAAATCAGTTGCCTTGATTACTTTGGCTATCGGTAAGGCAATCGAAGAAGGTATCATGGAGCGTAAAGTTGATAAAGACAACGCTGCATTACAAGACGAAGAAGATGCAAAACGTGCAGTTGACGAAGCAAGAGCAATCATCTCACCTGCAGCTGCTCCAGTGGCAGATGTAGAAGCTGTAGAAGAAGCTATCGAAGAAGTAGCTGCTGCATCAACTGAAGACGAAGCTGCCGTTTAATATAAAAATTTTCAAAGACTCCTAATGCTGAAAAGTATTAGGAGTTTTTTTATTTAATCTTTCAACAAATCAAATTTTTCCTTCCAATATTTCATTTCAATTTCTGCTTTTTCTTTCTCCAATAACATCTTTTCCAAAGTCAACTGCAGTATTTCTTTTTGATGAATTAAGTCTTTTTCGTCAAAATCATTATGCTGATGAATTGTATTCGTTGTGCCTGCATTTACTTGTGGTGAATTAAAATGGTCAAAAAAATTAGCAACTGAATCTACAGCAGTTTCGATATCATCTATTGAGATACCTAAAACCTCTGCAATTTTTTCTAAATGAGCTTTTGATAGATTTGTATTATTTCGCTCAATATTTCCATAAGCTAATCTTGAAATACCCATCATTTCTGCCATATTTTCTTGCGAAAATCCTTTCATTGTTCTTAAAATTCTTATTTTATCACCATTTTTCATAAGTTAAGTACTAGGACGAAAATAATCTACAAACGCATGTTTATTAATTTATTTATTGATAATCAAGCTTTTATCTCTACGGCGAACCGTCGCTACAGCTATCGTATTATTTATTATGTCTCAAGGTTTTAAAATAAATAGTATCTCCTATAATTTTCAAAAAAATAGTAATCGAGAACAAAAATTGTGTCTAAAGTAACACTTTAGACGTTGTTTACTGGCCTTGTAACTATCCAAAAAGGTTATTTTCTTACCAATTTGGTCTTATTTTAATCAAGCACAGGTAGCCCACGGTCAATATCCACTCGTCCACAGTAAGGTAATAAACGTATAGATTCTATTTAGCTGTTCGCAAATTTGTCGATTATTATAATCCTAATTACTTATGCAAAATGTATAGTGGAGAATAACAAAATGTAAAGATATGTAAGTAGAAAAAGAATATTTGATTTTATACGTTTGTAACGTAAAATTTTAATCAACAAAAACACATAGAAAATGAAAAAACAACTGCGTATTAA
>CAMAQF010000066.1 GCA_945860265.1 Emticicia agri
ACCAAACGGTATTTTTGGTTTTATCATCATAAACCAAAAATTTATCTTTTGGCGAACGACCCGTAAATTTTCCTGTGTCGCACATCAAAGCCCCTGTATCTGTCAAGACCCCTTCGCCGTTTTGCAGAGCAGCCTCTATCAATTCAGAAGGGCTAAGGTTATAAAAAACTTGTTTGGCTATGATGGCCAAGGTTCCTTGGGCAGTTTCGGTAAAATGCTCCATAAGTTTTGTTCATTAAATAATGATAAAGTGTGAAGATGCGACTAAATAACTCTTTTCTTACTTATTTTGAAATGGCTTTGGTCATGTAAATACTGAGACGAAAGAATTGAGATTCGAGACAAGAGACCGTTCGCCGAAGCGATATAATACTAAAATCAATAAGTTATATCTTTTCAATTTGTAGATTATTAATATCTCATTACTTAAATATATAATTATAAATTCTTAACGGAAAATCAGAAATGTAAAAGCAAATCGTTGACCATTTCTTTTGATCCAACATAAAATGGACTTCGTTGATGCAATTCATTGGGCTGAATATCCAAAATATTTTGATAACCATCGGTTGATGTTGCTCCCGACTCCTCGGCCAAAAATGCCAAAGGATAACATTCATAAAGCAAGCGAAGCTTTCCTTTTGGGTGTTTTTTGGAAGCTGGATAAAGATAAATTCCACCTTTCAACGAGTTTCTATGAAAATCTGCCACTAATGAACCAATATATCTCGAAGCGTATTCTCTCATTCGGCATTCTAAAATATAGGCTCTTGCACCACTCACAAAATCGTTGTAGTTACCATCATTCACCGAATATATTGCTCCGTTTTCAGGACTTTTAACATTATTTTGTGATAAGAAATATTCGCCCAGAGAATTTTCATAAGTGAAGGCATTTACTCCTTGCCCAGTTGAATAAACCAAAATTGTGGACGAACCATATAATATATAACCTGCCGCTACTTGGCTACGACCACCCTGCATAAAATCGTCGAGTGTGGCTCGTGTACCAATTGGTGTAACTCTTCGATAAACCGAAAAAATTGTTCCAATTGAAACATTAACGTCAATATTGGATGAGCCGTCAAGCGGGTCAATTGCCACAACATATTTGCCTTCATCGTTATCTGTATAAATAATTTCGTCTTGCTCTTCGGTTATTACAGCACAAACCTCACCGCCATTTTTAAGTGCTCGCAAGAAACGAATATCAGCCACTACATCGAGCTTTTGTTGGTCTTCGCCTTGAACATTTTGATTTCCAAATGCACCCGTAATATCTACCAAACCTGCTCTATTTATTTCTCGATTTATTATCTTGCTAGCTAGAGCAACATCCCTTAAAAGCTGTGATAATTCGCCCGAAGCAAAAGGCATCGAACTCTGTTGACGCTTTATAAAACGGTCGAGTGTAACGCCTATAGGCAGAGCTAAAGTTTCTTGTTTGGTCATGTCTTTATTGCTAAAAAGCGAATCGATGCACAAATGTATATTTAATAAATATGCGAAACAAGTATTTATAGCGAAACTTCGCTTTTTTTTCTTATTTCTTTAATTAATACAATATTTAGCAACAATACTAATTGAAAAAGATAATTTTATAATATCAATTATCAGTCAATTATCTCTAAAAATTGGCATTTATTGCATGAAAACTCTACTTGAACAATAATTTAAAGAGCACCTACTAGATTTTTTTTAATAAATGTCAATAATTCGATATTTAGAAATATTCAAAAAAAATATTTAAAATCGATTTTTATCAAAAATTTTATTTAAGATTGAGACCTAATTTCTTCATGATTTAAAATATTTTTTTACTTTAATCATGGTATTTAAGTTTTATTTTCCTTAAAATGGCACTTCTCAATTCGTTAGCAAAACAATTTACTAACATCGCTAATCAATTATTTATAATGAAAGTTTACCCTACTGGAAGTTTATAGAATAGCAAGGCAACCAATGCTTAGTTCGTCTTACATGGGTAGAAAAATATACTTCGTTTTTTTAGAATAAAAGTTTTTTATGCTTCTTATGCCATTTTTAAACATTTTGTCGTTACAGAATATAACAATACTTGCATTATTCAATAAATAGGCATTACTTTTGACATACTCTTTACAAAATTATTCTAACCAAATAAACTAAACCTTTCATGCAAGAACGTAAATTCTTTGGACACCCAATGGGCCTCATGGTCTTGTTTCTTACCGAAATGTGGGAACGCTTCTCTTATTATGGTATGCGTGCTATTTTGTTTTTATACTTAACCAAAGGAGCAAATGAAGGAGCTTTGGGGCTTTCTGAAAAAACTGGTGGAGCAATCATGGGACTTTATATGGCTTCGGTTTATTTGCTCACTTTGCCAGGCGGATGGATTGCTGACAATATTTTAGGACAGAAAAAAGCTATTTGGTATGGTGCATTATGTATCATGGCAGGTCACTTGATTCTGGCTATTCCAGGCTCTCCCGAAGTTTTCTTTTTAGGATTAGCAACTGTTGCCATCGGAACCGGCTTATTGAAAGCAAATATTAGTTCAATCGTAGGCGAATTATATCCAGAAGGAGGTGCAAGACGTGATGCAGCATTCTCAATTTTTTATTTGGGAATCAACCTCGGTGCATTTCTCGGAATGTTTGTTGTAGGTTATTTGGGCGAAAAAGTTGGCTGGCACTATGGTTTTGGGGCGGCAGCATTTGCTATGCTTTTTGGCGTAATTAACTTTAAAGTAAACGGAAAATATCTCGAAAGTGTTGGAAATGCTCCTACGCAAAAATCTTCTTATATTTATTTATATGTGGTTATAACAGCCCTTGTTCTAATTGGCATTTTATTATTATCTGGGATTTTAGATAGTGTTTCGTTGGCTCAATACATGAAATATGTTATTATTGCCATAACAATTTTCTATTTTGCCTATATAGGTTTCATAGATTCCACACTTACAGTTATTGAAAGAAAAAGAGTTGGTGTACTGTTCATTTTATTTATTGGAATCTCTGTTTTTTGGTCAGGTTTTGAACAAGCCTCTACAACGCTAACCATATTTGCCGATCGTCACACTGACCGCAGTTTCTTGGGCATGGAATTGCCTGCTTCTTGGCTACAAAATGCCAATTCAATGTTTATACTTATTTTCTCAGCTCCAATGGGTGCCTTATGGATTTATTTGAATCGTAAAAATTTAAATCCGAGTGTGCCAGTAAAATTTGGCTTGGGACTTTTACAGATGGGTTTAGGTTTTTTTGTAATGTATTTGGCCGCTCAAAGAGTTTTAGACGGTTCAATGGCTGGTTTAGGCTGGCTCTTCTTTACCTACATGTTCCATACTCTTGGTGAGCTTTGTATCAGTCCAGTTGGATTAAGTTCTTATACAAAACTTGCACCTAAAAAATATTATAGCCAGTTGATGGGCTTATGGTTTGTCGGTGCGGCACTTGGAAACCTTATTGCAGGCTTATTTGCAGGAAACTTTGATAAGGATAATGTAGCAGCAATGCCTGATTTATTCCATCAAGTATTTTTGATTGGTATAGTTTCCGGTTTGATTTTGATAGTTTTATTTAAACCAATAAAAAAATGGATGGGTGGCATCGAATAAATCCTTTGCTATTTCCGATAAAAAACCTTTTTTTTGCTTAATAATTCCTAAGAATTCAATAGTAGATTGACCTTAGAAGATAGTAAATTTAAAAAGGTCAAGTTTTAATAATTTCAAAAACAAAACCATCGACCATGGTCTTAAAACAATTGACTACTTTCAAAATCCATAAAAAATGGCAAAATTTAGTACGAATTCAAAAACTGACATCTTTGTTCATATTGGCATAATCGCTGCCTTATTTTTGGTGTTTTTCTTTAGTTTTTTCTTTATTTATCTTCCGTGGAGTACCAATCATGGCCAGTCGATTACTGTGCCTGACTTGAAAGGTCTAACACTCGAAGAAATGGAAAAAGCTCTCGATGACCGCGACCTTTACTACGAAGTAAGCGATTGTACTTTTGTTGCAGGTGAAAAACCACTTTCGATTCTTACGCAATATCCGAAGTCTGGTTCGAGCGTAAAAGAAGGAAGAAAAATCTATTTAACAATAGTGACCGCAACTGCACCAATGATAAAACTGCCAGATGTGATTGGTCGCTCAGAGTCAAGTGCAAAGAATCAGTTATTATCAGCCCAACTTGTGGCAGGAACAACCGAAATGATTCCAGCTTTAGAAGAAAATACAGTTCTAAAAATAAAGTTTAACGGACAGGAAGTAAAACCTGGAACACTCATACCAAAAGGCTCAAAAGTTGTATTTGTAGTAGGCGATGGCCTTGGCGACCAAATGATAGAAATACCAGACTTGATAGGAATGGCCGCTGATGAGGCAGAAATTTTAGTTTCGGGGCAAAATCTAGTCTTATCCAAAAGATATGTAGGTCATGTTGAAGGCTCTGCCGACGGTACAGTTGTGAAACAAAGACCAGCTGTTGAAGGTAATAAAATCCATGTTGGAGACGTTATTGATATAGAAATTGCTGGTGATGGTCCGTCCGAGACTGTCATAGACCAAAAATAACGTGTTAAAGAATCGTTTAATATGAAGATATTTTTAATCAACAGACCTGTAACTATTTACAGGTCTGTTATTTTATTATTAGCACTTTGCTCACAACTCACTTATAGTCAATCCATTACACTACCATTCTTTGAAGATTTCTCACAGAATAAAACCTCGTTACCTAATCCAAAACTTTGGAAAAATGGAGGTGCGAGTATCAATAATACTTTCTCAATTAATCAACCTTCGGTTAATGTAGCGACTTTTGATAGCCGCAATTCAGCAGGTATTCCCTATAATTTTTCTAATAAATTTGCTTACGGAGGCACGGACACACTGACTTCGGTTGCTATTGATTTATCAGGACTTACGGCAAAAGACTCTGTTTATCTAAGTTTTTATTGGGAGGCAAAAGGTTTAGGTGAATTACCCGATAACGATGACTCACTCGTTGTTTCGTTTCTGAACGATAAGAATCAATGGAAAACCATTTGGCGGCAAGAGGGTATTAGTAAAGATGCGTTTACACAAAAGATTTTATCAGTCAATAAAACTGAATATTTGCATAAAAACTTTCAATTTCGTTTTGAGACTCGTGGCCGTCAATCGGGTGCTTTTGATATGTGGAATGTTGATTTTGTTTATTTAAATAAAAAAAGACGACAAATTGACTTTTATACACGAGATGTTGCTTTGATTGGCTTTAAAAACAATTATCTAAAGAGATATTCGGCCATGCCTTTAAAACAATATTTAGTCAACCCTAAAGCGGAGGTTAACGATAAAATGATTGTTGGTGTTCAAAATCTACAATATTCAGTAAAACCAGAAGGAAAAGGAGGAGCGAGAGGCGTTAATTTTATTTGGCAAGTATCAGATACCATGAGCAAAACTACCTATTTAAATCTAATAAAGTCTACTGTAAATGTTAAGCCTTTTATTAACAAAAATAATAAAACTGAACCAGAAACCAATACAATTGAGCCAATTACAAAATTTTCAAAAAACGAAGCGGTTCTCAAATTTACTCAAAAATTTGTTTACCAAGATGTAGGTGGCCCAACAAATTTGCCTGATTCTACAAATAATATTCCTAATGAATTACTTTTGAGCAATGACTCTGTTTCGATTTACACCCCCCTACTCGACTATTATGCCTATGACGATGGAACAGCCGAAACGGGAGCTGACACTGACCAAACATTAGGAAAAGTAGCTATAAAATTTACTTTAAACAAAGCCGACACCGTCAATGCAGTACGGTTTAATTTTACACCATTTTTCAAAGATATTTCGGGGCAGTTTTTCTTGTTACAAATCATGGAAAGTACCAACGGTAAACCGAGTAAAGTTTTACATCAACAGTCCGTAAAAGTTAGATATGCTACCGATATTAATGGTTTTATTGAGTATCCCCTCGACCTAAATATTGCAGTAAAAGATACATTTTTTGTATCATGGACAAAAATAAATGAAGATGTGATCGGGGTTGGGGTTGATAAAAACTCAGACTTTGGGGCTAACATATATTATAGTTTAGGAAACGAATGGATCCAGAATAAGTCATTAAAAGGAAGTTTAATGGTAAGACCCGTAATGGGCTACAAAATTTATTCGAGCAAGCCCACAACTGGCCCATTGGCAGGCGAAGGAGAAAATGATAAACAATTTACGGTTTACCCAAATCCAAACATGGGCTTGATCAGATGGAATTTTGAAAATATCAAATCAGTAAATATTTTTGATGTATCAGGAAAAGAAGTTTTTTATAAAGAAACACTTGATAGTCAAGAACTTGATTTGAAAGATTTGCCAGAAAATATTTATTATCTGAATTTTTCGGATGGAAAAAAGAATTTTATTCGAAAGATTGTCGTTGTGCATTAAAAGATAAAAATATCAAATTATACCATCATGGACAAAAACTTTGACATAACAGTTGAGCAATTAAAAAAATTAATCGAAGGAGAAAATGCAATTAACCTCTTTGATGTACGTGAAGAATATGAATACGAAGATGATAATTTAGGAGCAAAACTAGTTCCTTTAGGTGAAATTCCAGACAGATTAGCAGAATTTGAAACCCTAAAAGGACAAGATATTTATATTCATTGCCGAAGTGGTGCAAGAAGCGGAAACGCGAAACAATTCTTGATTGCACAAGGTTTTGAGAATGTACACAACGTTTTGGGAGGCATCATGGCTTATCGTAAAATGGAGTAATCTTTTTTTTTCTAAAATCAATTATTAATTTTCCATTAATTTCAATGTTATCAGATTTTGGCATAATACTTTTAGCAATCATTTTGGCGGCAGTTGCAGTGCTTGCTGTATTGGGCATTGCTTGGATTTTGCGTCCTGCCAAGCCGAATGATGAAAAACTAACGACATACGAATCAGGTGAAGACCCAATTGGTAATGCAAACGTTCAATTTAATGTCAAATTTTATACTGTTGCTTTAATTTTTATTCTTTTCGATGTTGAATTAGTTTTCTTATTTCCATGGGCTACAGTTTTTGGTAATAAACAATTTATCAAAGATACAAATGGACTTTGGGGCTGGTTCACGCTGGCCGAAATGGCTATTTTTATCACTATTTTGGCTCTTGGTCTGGCGTATGTTTGGGCTAAAGGTTATCTTGATTGGGCAAAACCAGAATACCGAACACCGAAATTTAACAGCAAGATTCCAATGGAAATGTATAACCAAGTAAACGAAAAATACGCTGATAAATAAAAGCCTACGATAGTTAACAGTAAAAGCACTTATTTACACCATAATTTTTCATTATATTCAAAAATTATATTTGTTTTAAAGCTACTAATTGAATGAATTTTGAAACCCTCGAAAAAGAGGCACATATAAAAACAGGCGAAAGTGAAGTAATTTTGACTTCAATCGACGAGCTAACTAATTGGGCAAGAGCTAATTCACTTTGGCCTTTGGGTTTTGGTTTAGCTTGCTGTGCCATTGAAATGATGGCAACTTACGCATCAAGTTATGACCTAGAGCGTTTCGGTGTATTTCCTCGAAACTCTCCTCGTCAATCAGATGTTATTATTATTTCGGGAACGGTTACATTTAAAATGGCAGACCGTATTAGACGTTTGTACGAACAAATGCCTGAACCTCGCTACGTAATTTCAATGGGAAGCTGCTCAAACTGCGGTGGTCCATATTGGGAACACGGTTATCACGTAGTCAAAGGCGTTGACCGAATTATACCTGTCGATATTTATGTACCAGGCTGTCCACCTCGCCCAGAGGCATTGATTGGTGGCATTTTGAAATTACAAGAAAAAATTAAAACTCAAAGTCTTTCTGAACTTAGAAAAGAAGGCTACTAATAGACTGACAATAAATCATTTGAGAAACTCCAAGTAAGTGGTAAACCTCTAAGGTTTATCACTTTTTTTATTAGTTATTTGCTAATAAATTGTTAAACTATGATTTAGACAAAAGAAAAAACAAGTAAAATCCATTATATTGCACGATATTTACCCTTAACCTAAAATTTGAAATTCAATGAGAATTCCTCTGAAATATGTAGCCTTGTCCTCAATAATTTTTATCCTCTCTTGTTCAAGAAGCGGCACCAAAGCACTTGAAAAGGGAAATTACTACGAAGCTGTTTTACAGTCTGTTGACAAACTTAGGAAAGATTCGAATAATAGTAAAGCTTCGGATGTTTTAGCTAATGCGTATCGTAATGCTCAGGAAGAATTTACGAGAGATATTGCCCGAACTAGAAACGCCAATCAACAATTTCGTTGGGAAGCTATTCTCGAATATTATAATAAACTTAATAAAATGCAGGAGGTTATTGAGCGTTGTACGGCTTGTCGTCGAATTGTGAGTCCACAAACTTACTTTCAAGAAACTGAAGAAGCCCGTGAGAATGCTGCAGACGAGCGTTATGTTTTAGGTGAAGATATTTTAAGTAGAAAAAAAATAAGCAAACTGGATGCTCGTATAGCATTCGACCATTTTGAACAAATTACGATTTTCGCCCCAAACTATAAAGATGCTCGCAACCGTATGGAAGAAGCACTTGATTTGGGTTCGGTTCATGTTATTTTAGAACAACCAAAAGTTAATTCAAGATTATATCAATACAGCAACGAATATTTTCAAGAAAAAGTGGAAGAGTTTTTACGTACAAATCGACGAATAAATAAATTTATAAGATTTTATTCGCCCAAGGAGGCAAAAACTGTAAGACTAAAACCCGACCAAGTAGTACGTCTCGAAATTATTGACTTTGTAGTAGGCGAAACGAATGTATCTACTGACCGTCAGAATGTCATGAGCAGAGACAGCGTAAAAACTGGCGAAGCTACCGTAAATGGAAAAAAAGTTCCAGTTTATGATAAAGTAACTGCCACAATTATCAAATCACGTAAAGTAGTACGTTCAAGAGGTTTACTTTCGATGGAAATATTTGATTATCAAACAAATAAAACGCTTTCACGAGAAGAGATTCCAGGAGAATTTACGTGGGTAAATGAGTGGGCGAGTTTCAACGGTGACGAAAGAGCTTTGACTACCTCTGAACTAAATATGACTCGTAATCGTGAGCAACTGCCACCTCCACCTCAACAATTATTTATTGAATTTTCGAAACCAATTTACGAGCAAGTAACTTCAAGAATCAGACGTTTTTACGATAAATATTGATTTTTTACCCATTAGAACTAATAAATTAGACTTTTTGACGGTTTTTTTTAAAGTGTAATTCATAGTTAAAGCTAAATTGTTCAAACAGAACGATTTAACTATTAGTTTTACCTTATAATAAAACGAAATATTAATAAGCATTATATTTATCATTAAATACATAAATCTATGTTAGACCGAAGAGACGCCCTAAAATCAATCATTCTTGGAGGTGTAGCCAGCATCCTTTCTCCAAATACACTTCTGGCAAGTACAGCCAAGAAGAAAGAAAAACTCGGCATTGCGTTGGTTGGTTTGGGTTATTACAGCACTGATTTGCTCGCTCCTGCTCTACAAGCAACAGAAAAATGTTATTTAGCAGGAATAGTAACTGGCACGCCCGAAAAAGCAGAAAAATGGAAACAGAAATATAATATTCCAGATAAAAATATTTATAACTATCAAAATTTCGATTCGATTGCTAATAACCCCGACATTGACATAGTTTATGTAGTTTTACCTCCTTCGATGCACAAAGAATATACCATCAGAGCAGCTAAAGCAGGCAAGCATGTTTTTTGTGAGAAACCAATGGCACCATCGGTTAATGATTGTATGGCGATGATAAAAGTATGTAAAGATAATAAAGTAAACTTAGCTATTGGTTATCGTTGCCAACACGATCCTAATACGCAAGAATATATGCGTATTACAAAAGAAAAACTTTACGGAAAAGTAAAAATGGTAGCTTGCGGAGCAGGTTACTTTGATGCCCGAACCACTCATTGGAAACAAAACAAAGCTCTCGGCGGTGGCGTAATGGGCGATATGGGCGTTTATGCATTACAAGGTGCAAGACTGGTAACCGGAGAAGAACCAATAGCCGTAACGGCTCAGGCAAGCACAACTCGACCAGAAATATACAAAGAAGTCGAAGAAACGATGATGTTTCAGCTACAATTTCCAAGTGGTGCATTGGCAGCGTGCCATACAAGTTTTGGTATAAATATGAACTATTTGCAGGCAAATTATGAGAAAGGCTGGCTAAAAATGGAGCCTTTTTCGTCTTATTCTGGCAATAAAGGTAGCCATAGTAATGGCTTAATTGAGTTTCCACTAAAAAACCAACAAGCAAAACAACTCGACGAAGATTGTATGGCTTTAATGAATTCGACCCAATTAATTGCTCCAGGCGAAGAAGGGCTGAGAGATATAAAGGTGGTTGAAGCCATTTATAAAGCTGTTCAAAATGGCGGAACAGTAAAAATCTAATAGTCCACAGTCAATAGTCGGCAATCCATAGACAAATAAAAATCGTTATGGACTGCCGACCGATTGCTCTGGTTTTTTTTATGCTTCCAACAGCTTATCTCCATTGAAATAGTGTTGCGGCTCCTTAAATAAAATATTGAAAGTTGTCATTGAACCATAACAACGAGTAATATATTGCTGAATATTCACTTTATCTTCATCATCCATCTTATTTGCGTTTACTCGCTGCTCTAAAACTCGCAGACGGTCACGCATCAACACGATTTTATGAAAAAACGCATCAATCGGAGAATCTCTTTCGATTGCAAATCTCTACAACTAGGTTGTAAAATTATTTTTCCACCTTTCCATTTGTCACCCAAAGGCACTATTTCGGTAGCATCCATCCAGCGTTGAAGAATCTTTGAAAGGTTTCGTTCAACATCGGATAAACTCAACATATCAAGCGAAGGCTCAACAAATCAAGCACATCCAACTGATAGTCAATTTTTATATTCTTTGTTCCTATCTCTACAAAAGTAATATAAACATCTGATTTAAAGTTACTTACGACTCCATATTCTGGGTGTTTAACACGAGAGCCGATTCCAAGGATTACATTTGCCATAAAATATGTTGCGAACTAGTTAACATTTACTTAATGTTCGCTAAATGTATAATGGCGTAAATAATAATTTATATTAAAAAAAGTACAAACAAAATGCCCAAATTAGTTAATATAGAAATAATTTTTTTAGACATATCTAAATATATATTTAGATATATTTTGATTATTATTTTATTTAATCATAAATTGTGTTTAGAATAAACATAAGCATGAAAAATACATTTATTTTATACGTTTTTCTAGTACTTTTTTCGACGACATTTAAATCATTCAGCGGAGAAATTAGGGGAATAGTTATCAATAAAGATAAAGCTGTAAGCTTTGCCAATATTGTCATTTTAAATACAAAAATTGGAACCCAAGCAGATGAAAATGGCAAATTTATTATAAAAAATGCTCCTATCGGCAAACAAACAATTCAGTTTTCGAGCGTTGGATATAAAAATAAACAACTAATTATCAATGTTATAGAAGAAAAAACAATTATTTTAAATATTGAAATAGAAGAAGAAAATACCCAACTCAATGATGTAGTCGTGACGGGTACGATGAAAGAAACAATCATAAACGAATCACCTGCTCCTATTCAAATTTTAAACCCAACATTTTTTCGCAAAAACCCTACACCAAGTTTATTTGAGTCGCTTTCAATGGTTAATGGCGTGCGTCCGCAACTTAACTGTAATGTTTGCAATACAGGCGACATTCACATCAACGGCATGGAAGGGCCTTACACGATGGTAATGATTGATGGAATGCCAATCGTTTCGGCATTATCCTCAGTTTATGGCTTGAGTGGAATTCCAAACTCAATGGTCGAGCGAATTGAGGTAATGAAAGGGCCTGCTTCAACACTCTACGGCTCTGAAGCAGTTGGCGGTTTGATTAATGTCATTACGAAAAAACCTTTAAATGCACCAAAATTTAACTTTGATTTTAATACAAGTAGCTATCTCGAAAATAATTTTGATGCCAGTAGCAAAATCAAAATTGGCAAATTCGATATACTTTTTTCTGGTAATTACTTTCACTTTAACAAACGTTGGGATATTAATCGAGATAACTTCACTGATATTACACTACAAAATCGGATATCAATTTTTAATAAATGGTCAATGCGACGGTCAAAAAATAGGATTTTTAATATAGCTGCTCGGTATATTTATGAAGACCGATTTGGGGGAGAAATACAATGGCAAAAAACTAATCGTGGCGGAAGTGAAGTATATGGAGAATCAATTTTCACAAAACGCATGGAGATGCTGGGAAGCTATCAGTTACCGATTGATAATCAGAAAGTTACACTCAATTTTTCTTTCAATGATCACCAACAAAACTCTGTTTATGGCAGCACTTTTTATTTGGCTACTCAACGAATTGCCTTTGGGCAAATACTCTGGGACAAAAAACTGAATAAAAATCACGATGCTCTTTTAGGGCTAACGTATCGCCGTACATTTTATGATGATAATACTCCAATAACTCAAACTATCGAGAATAAAAATACTCCCGATTTAATTCGTTTACCCGGTTTTTTTGCTCAAGATGAGGCCACACTCAATAGTAAAAACAAATTACTCTTAGGCCTACGATTCGACTATAATTCTAAACACGGTGGTATCGCAACGCCTCGACTAAATTGGAAATTTACACCAAATAAAGAGAATATTTTTAGGCTTAGTATTGGCAATGGATATAGGGTAGTAAATTTATTTTCAGAAGACCATGCTGCACTTACGGGCTCACGTAAAGTACTGATAGCAAACGATTTAAAACCTGAACGTTCGTATAATACCAATCTTGATTATCAATGTTTTTTTACTTTTGAAAATGGTTATGGAAACATTCAACTTAATGGATTTTACACATATTTCTCCAATAAAATCATTGCCGATTACGACCAAAATCCAGAATTGGTTGTTTATGATAATCTGAAAGGTTACGGAATCTCGAAGGGCGTGGCACTCAATACAGAATTTAGTTTTAGCTCAAGTTTTAAAATATTCGGAGGGGCAACTTTAATGGATGTGTATCGTAAAGAAAATGACTTGAAAATCAACCAAATCCAAACACCAAATCTTACGGCAAATTACGCAATTAGCTATTCTATCAGCAAATCTCAACTAACTTTCGACCTGACTGGCAATTTATATAGCCCGATGCGTCTGCCAGTTGTTCGAGCTTACGGCGATACTCGCCCTGAATATTCACAGTGGTTTGGTATTCACAATATTCAAGCTACCAAACGGTTCGCCAATGGATTACAACTTTATGGCGGCATCAAAAATTTCACAAATTTCCTTCCTAAAGACCCAATTTTTAGTCCAGAAAAACCTTTCAGTGAGCAGTTTGACCCTAGTTATAATTATGCCTCTTTGCAAGGTATCAGAGGATTTGTTGGATTAAGATGGAGTATTTTCTAAAACTATTCGAGTTTTAGAAAAAAAAGCATATTTTTATATTAAACTAAGTTTTTATTATATTTTCCGTAGAAAAACTCAAGCAATACCAGCCTAAAATTTGTTATATTTACATACAATACATAAAAACAATGAAAAATAAAGTAATAAGTGGTGCAGAAGAAGCAGTTGCAGATATTCAGGATGGAGCAATACTTATGCTCGGAGGCTTTGGTCTGTGTGGAATTCCTGAAAATTCGATTTCAGCTTTGTTGGAAAAAGGCGTAAAAAATCTAACCTGTATTTCAAACAATTCAGGAGTTGACGATTATGGGATTGGTTTATTGCTAAAATCAAAGCAAGTCAAGAAAATGATTTCTTCGTATGTAGGCGAAAATAAAGAATTTGAACGTCAATTATTATCAGGCGAACTGGAGGTAGAGCTTACGCCACAAGGAACACTTGCCGAGCGAATAAGAGCAGGTGGTGCCGGAATTCCTGCTTTTTTCACACCAGCAGGCGTAGGCACAGAAGTGGCCGAAGGCAAAGAAATTCAAGAATTTGATGGTAAAAAATATGTACGAGATAGTTGGCTAAAAGCCGATTTTGCTATCATAAAAGCATGGAAAGGTGATACGTCGGGTAATTTAATTTTTAAGGGAAAAGCACAAAACTTTAGTCCGATGATAGCCGCAGCAGGTAAAATTTCAATTGCCGAAGTTGAAGAACTCGTTCCTACAGGTAGTCTCGACCCAGCTCAAATCCATACACCAGGAATTTACGTACAAAGAATTTTTCAAGGAAAAAACTATGAAAAAAGAATTGAACATAGAATGGTAACAACGAGTGAATCAAATCTAAAACCGCTGAATAAAGCTTCCCTCTCGGTAATAGCAACGGGGGCGGTTGGCCTCGACAAAAACCAAATTGCCAAACGCATCGCTCATGAAGTAAAAGATGGTTATTATGTCAATCTCGGAATTGGTATTCTGACCTTAGTTGCCAATTATATTCCAGATGGTATCAATGCTGTATTGCAATTAGAAAATGGACTTTTGGGTATTGGTCCCTTCCCTACTGAAGATAAAGTTGACCCCGATTTGATTAATGCTGGTAAACAGACAGTTACTGTACTTGATGGTTCGGCTTTGTTTAATTCGGCCGAAAGCTTTGCAATGATTCGTGGTGGCCATGTTGACCTTACAATTTTAGGAGCAATGGAGGTTTCAGAAAATGGCGACATTGCCAACTGGAAAATTCCGGGCAAAATGGTCAAAGGCATGGGAGGTGCAATGGATTTGGTAGCATCGGCCGAAAATATCATTGTGGCTATGCAGCATGTCAATAAAGCAGGAGAATCCAAGTTATTGAAAACTTGTAGTTTGCCAATAACAGGTTTGAGTTGCGTAAAAAAGATTGTTACCGAACTGGCTGTTTTAGAAACAATGCCCGAAGGTGGATTTAAATTATTAGAAATAGCCCCAGGAATTTCGGTAGAACAAATAAAAACTGCCACAGAAGGCAAATTGATAATCGAAGGCGAAATACCTGAAATGGAAATATAGAAAAGAGATATTAGACGAGAGACAAGATAAAAATTATTATTACATTCAAACTCTCATGTTTCTTGTCTTTTATCTACAGTCTAAACTATCTCAATACCCCATTTCGGTCAGTGCAGCACGGGCTTTATTATCAACCGAAGTTTTGTATTCATGGTTTTTATAGGCGATGGCTTGTTCAAAATAAGCTTTTGCCTTATTTTTTTTTCCTTTTTGCTGTTGAATATAACCCAGTTGCAAAGCAGAATTTGGTGCAAAAACCCATTCTTCACTCCCTGTTAATGCCAAAGATTTTTCAAAATAATTGACGGCTTTATCAAGCTGATTAAGTTTCTGATAAACTCTTCCTTCTCTATAATTAAACTCGGCTTGATCTTTTTTATTCGTAAAACTTTTTTCTGTTAACGACACTAATTCATTTTGTGCTTCTTCGAAATATCCACCATCAAAAAGTAATCGAAGTTTTATTAATATTTTATTGGGTAAAGTTTTGGTTTTCTGAAAGTTTTCATAAAATTTCTGTGCAACTTTATCTGACTCTGCAATTGTGTTTCCTCTTTCGTTTATCTTCGATAAATACAATTTTGCTTTTTTCTCATCACCCATCAACCAAATACATAAAAACATTTTATAATAAGTATCCTTCAAGAAAGTTTGCCCTTTAAATGTTCTAAGATAATTTTGATACGCTGAAACAGCTTGCGGATAATTTCCTTTGAAAAGCTGAGTCTCGGCTTTGTATAATTCAAAGATTGGGAAATGTAAATATTCCGCATCTCTTGGAGTGCGTTTCAGTAATTCAATGGCCTGTTCTGTTCTATTATCTTTCAGCGAAATAGCCGTTGCAACCATGTTTATAATCAAATTATCAGATTGACTATTAGCAAATTGAAGCATTTCAGCATTTTGTTTATCATCAAATTTTAAAATATATGCTTGAATAAATACAGTACAAAACTTGGATTCCATACCCCAAATCTTATCTGTTGCTACCAAGCGAAGTTCGTTCATTCCCAATTGTATATTTCCACGAAGTCCGAGTAGTTTGGAAATCCATCGTTGTTTGTCAGGAACTGAACCAATCAACACGTGTAAACAGCCAAGTGATTTTAAATTTGGTAGAAAATTCGGAAATAGTTTCTGATTTTCTTCGAGCAATTTATAAGCTTGAATCACGTTAAAACCTGCTTTTACTTCATGCCCAAATCTTATTTTTATCAATGCCCAATGCAGTTTTATTTCGGCTCTTAAAAAACGGTTAAAGGGCGATTTTTCATCTAACTCCTCAATTAAATCTAAGCGTTTATCTTCTTTACTAATCCATTTTTCATACTGTTTTTCATTCTCTGAATTAATTAACTCAGTCATATCAGCGAAATCTTCAACATAAATTCGGAAGGGATTCTTGGGATTTTCTTTCGAGAGTAACTCTCTGCCAGACTGTACTTTTAGTTTAAAAACCTCAGAATAGGCTTTTTGAAGATTAGGTGTAAAATCAAAATCAGCAGCTTTACAGTGAACTATAAACAGTAAAGAGTAAATTAATACAAAGCTGATTTTTCGTGTAGTTCGGAAAATTATATTAATGTTTCGAGACTTCAATTTATTTATCAGTTTGTTTTCAGTAGATATGAAATTGTTTCAAAAAAAGATTGTCAATAAACAAAAACAGCTAAGTTTTCAGAATTAACGAAAACTTAGCTATTTTAAAACTTCTAATGCTCAGTATCAATGACGATTAACCATCAACTTTAAAAAAAATTATCTTCTTACAATCTCAACGGCATCAACATCAGCCAAGATACGGCCACAATGCTCACACACGATGATTTTCTTTTTATCTTTAATATCAGCTTGACGTTGTGGTGGAACAATATTGAAACATCCGCCGCAAGCACCACGTCTAACCATTACAACCGCCAAACCATTTTCGGCATTTCCACGGATACGGTTATAGGCATTTACTAAACGTTCTTCAACGTTGTTAGCAGCTTTATCACGGCTTACTGTCAATTTTTTCTCATCTTCTTGGCTTTCAGCAACCAATACATCCAATTCCTTGCGTTTTACTTCAAGGTCTTTTTTACGGCTGGTCATTGCTGACTCCACATCAGAAATTTCAGTATTTTTATTTTTTACTTTAAATTCAGTCTCACGAGCACGTTTATCTGCCAACTGAATTTCCAACTCTTGTAACTCTAATTCTTTAGCAATCGCATCATACTCACGATTGTTACGAACATTCATTTGTTGGTCTTTATACTTCTGAATTAATTTTTCGGCTTCTTTTTTACCTGAACGATAGCCATTCAATTCAACATCCAAAACATCGATTTCTTTTTTGAATTTACCAATACGAGTTTCAAAACCAATAACTTCATCTTCCAAATCACGTACTTCGTCAGGTAAGTCACCACGTAGTTTTCTCAACTCATCTAATTGCGAGTCGGTTGATTGAAGTTTAAGCAGTGTTTCTAATTTTTGTGCAACTGTTAATTCCATAATATCTTAAACTAATTTGGTTATTTAGTTATTGGTTAATTGATTATTAAATACTATTTATAAATGAATCGAATGACGATTGAAGATAGATAATCAGTAAATTATCTATTCTATTTTTATCGTTTATTTTCGATTAAAAGGAATATATTTTGAATTAATGAAAAAATTTAACTCAAAAAATAGCCATTTTTGAAAACCAATAATAAGCAACCGACAACCAGTATCTATTCTTAATAGTAATAATTGATTGGATTTGTTGGGGTTTCCGACAAATTGACTGCAAAGTTAGTGATTTTTTTACAAATATAATCTTTCAATAACTCTTTTGTGAATTGTTCTGACTCATAATGTCCAATATCAGCAATAATTATACGATTATCGGCATCAAAAAACTCGTGATATTTATAATCGGCCGTAATAAAGATATCTGCCGACTGAATGATGGCATCGCCCAGCAGAAAACCACCCGCCCCTCCGCAGACTGCCACTTTTCGAATCGGCTTACCCAAGAGATTGGTATGACGAATAACGGTCACGCCCATGTTTTGTTTTAAATAAGCCAAGAAATCAGTCTCCGACATTTCATTAGAAAGTTCGCCAATTATTCCCGAACCAACTTCTAAATTTTGATTTTCGAGCATAATTATATCATGAGCAACTTCTTCATAGATATGAGAGCGATGCATTGCCGCCAAAACTTGATTTTTGACATAAGCAGGAAAAATAACCTCTACCCTATTTTCGTGAACTTCTTCATCAATATTGACCGCTCCAATAGTCGGATTTGCGTTTTCGTTCGGTCGAAAAGCCCCAATTCCTTCTCCTCTAAAACTAGCATGGCTATAATTACCAATTACTCCTGCACCTGCAGCATGAAGAGCATCCAAAACTTCTCTTATATTTGAAACTGGTACAAAAACTACCAATTTCATCAAAACTTGACTTTTTGGAGCAAGTATTTTTACTTTTTCGAGCTTTAGTTTTTCGGCAATCTTAAAATTTACACCTCCAACAACATTATCAAGATTAGTGTGAATAGCATAAATGGCAACATCGTTTTTAATGGCTTTAATAATGGTTCGCTCAACGTAGTTTTTGCCAGTAAGTTTTTTTAGTCCTTTAAAAACAATTGGGTGATGGGCAATTATCAAATTACAACCTTTGGCAATTGCTTCATCAATCACTTCTTCGGTCGAATCGAGGGTAACTAAAACGCCTGAAACATCGGCTGAAGCATTGCCAACGATTAACCCTGCGTTATCGTAGCTTTCTTGATAGGACAATGGAGCAATGATTTCGAGGTAATTTGTTAGGTCTTTTATTGTCATTCTACTTTGTATTTTCTTCCAAATATTTTTATTCTTTACAGAAAAAAACTCTGAATTTTTAGTAAGTTTGATTTTGCAAAATTACGCCAAATATTTTGGCAATTTTTCATCTATTCAAGCAAATACTACGAAAACTGACCATTTAAAAACTTATTCTACCTTAAACGCTATTCAACCATGAAAAAATATTCGATTACCCTTCTATTTTTACTTTCAAACCACATCATTTTCGCCCAAAAACAAGCCAATAAAGAAGAATGGGTTTCACTTTTCAACGGCAAAGACCTCACTGGCTGGGATTTGAAAATTTCGGGACACGAAATCAACGACAATTATAAAAATACTTTTTTGGCAGAGGATGGCATGATGCGTGTAAATTATAAAGAATACCAAAATTTTGATGCAAAGTATGGCCATATTTATTATAAAACACCATTTTCGCATTACAGAGTACGTTTTGAATACCGTTTTCAAGGAAATCAAGTGCTAGGTGGTGCGTCTTGGAATGTACGAAATAGCGGAATAATGCTACATTCGCAATCAGCGGTGAGCAATGGCAAAGATCAAGATTTTCCGATTTCACTCGAAATGCAACTTTTGGGCGGACTTGGAAATGGTCCACGACACACAGGAAACCTCTGCACCCCAGGAACAATTGTAGACATTGACGAAAAACTACAAAAGGCACACTGCATCGATTCAAAATCAAAAACTTATGACGGCGACCAATGGGTAAAAGCAGAGGCAATTGTAATTGGTAGCAAAGTAGTGCATCATTTGATTGAAGGCGATACTGTTTTGAGTTTTCAAAATCCTAAAATTGGTGGAGGTTTTTTAGGGAAACCTTATGATTTTACCACCGATAAAGTTAAAGATGGCGAAGAATGGGCAAAAAAAGACGGCACACTTTTGGGCGAAGGATATATTGCGATGCAAGCCGAAAGCCACGCAATTGATTTCAAAAACATAGAACTGCTAAATTTGAAAGGATGTATGGACAAAAAAGCTTTAAATTTTAAGTCTTATTATCTTGAGCCAGATATCTCTACTTGCAAGTATAAATAGTCCACGGTCAATAGTTGACAGTCCACTCTAACATAAAATACTGTCTATCAGCTTTTTATGAAAAATAAATTTGTCGATTAAATATGCCTAACTGATTATAAAGAAATAGTTGGTAATTTTCAGTTTACAGTTGGCATTTTAATTCTGCCCACTGTAAACTGAAGACTGATGATTTATCTTGTGAGTCGATAAAGCAACAATGCCGAACGCTGAATAAGGGCTGGGTACTCTTTTAAATTAATAGTTTCGCCGGGAGCATGAGCTCCTCGTCCCGATGCACCTAGTCCATCCAGACAACTCACATATTGAGCAATATACGAAATATCACCAGCTCCTCGCGAACCTGGGTCGCCTGCTTTTACTGAACCAAGCCCCATATCTTGGCTTGCTTTGTTGAGTACTTCTAAAAGTTTTGTATTTGCTTCGGTAGGTTCCATTGCTGGAATACCATCCGAAAATGAAATTTCAGCACTAGTTGCATTCAGATTTTTACTAGCAATTTCCCTCATTTTCACTCGGGCAGCTTCTTTTTGAGCCTCACTAATAAATCTCAAATCGCCAGTAACCTCAACTTTTTGAGCTACGATATTAGTTTTTCCAACGGCCATACCTTTGGCTTGAGTAGCGTCATAGTTTACTTCTGTACCACCCACAATCACACCCGGGTTAAAGGTCAAATATTTTTCTTGGCTTAGAGCCTCACGAAATTCATCCAAAATACGAGCGGCCTCATAGATTGCTCCATAGCCCATTGTTTTATTAAATACACCCGACGAATGCCCTGTTTTTCCATGCGTAATTAGGTGCCAACCGCTTGCTCCACGGCGAGCTGTAGCCGCAATATCAAAACTTTGAGCAGTTTCGTAGCCCAAAGCTACTTCGCACTCTTTGGCACGCTCGATGAAATCTTTTCTGCTAATGCTGGTTGGTTTTCCTGCACTTTCTTCGTCACCTGTCAAATAGACAGTAATGTTGGTATCATCAAGCAAGCCTTGGGCATAAAGGGCTTTTAGACCAGCAATAATCATAACATCGCCGCCTTTCATATCATTTACACCTTGCCCCGTTGCGGTTGAATCAGTGAGCCTGGTAAAAGGGCCTACCGCCATAGATTTCTCGAAAACAGTGTCAAGATGACCAATCAAAAAAAGTTTTTTACCTTTTTTGCCTTTACGAAAAGCCACCAAATGTCCGGCACGATTAAGCGTATCAGGCAACGAAACCCATTCAGTTGTAAAACCCATGGAATCAAACTCTTTTCTGAAAAGCTGTCCAACCTTACGCACACCTTCATGATTGAGCGTTCCACTATTAATATTGACTGCATCAATCAATAATTGTTCTGTTTGAGGCATATTGACTTTTACATGCTCAATGATTTTTTTCTCGACTGCACTTATCGACTGGGCTTTGGATTGAATTAAGAATGTAGAATTAAGAATAAAGAATGACTGCAATATAGTTTTTAGTTTCATTATTGAAATTTGTTGAGGTAAGTTTTGAAAAGTACTTTGTTTTGGTGAGAATTATCTTTTTTTAAGACTGTATATTTAAAAATATTATTAATAACGATCCTTTAGGATATTTAGGTGATGGAGCTCATGACCTGCAAGAAACCACGCCAGTACACGAGCATTGGTTGGCATTTGATTGGCTTTGCCCATTCGACCAAGCTCTCGCTTACCGAGCGACTTAAAAAACAAAACCGTTGATTTGCGTTGAGCCTTGAATTGTTGCAATAAACTACGGAGAGATTTTTTATCGAAATTAGTTGCTTTTACATAATTATCCTCATTGAAGCCGAGTAAAGATTGTTTTTCGCCACGAGCAATCGACAAAGCACGATAAAGTAAGATTCTTTCGGTATCAATAATATGCCCAAGCATTTCGATTGGTGTCCATTTTCCCTCAGCGTAGCGGAAATGCAGTTTTTCTTGGGGAATATTTTTGAAAAAATTATCCACAATCGAAAGGTTTTCGGATAAAGTTTTTATGGCATCATCGCCCGTAACTCTTTGAATATAATGGTTTTGGTAAGAACTCACGTCGTACTCGCTCTCGGTTGGTCGAGATATTTTCATATTTATTTGATTTAAGACTTGACACACAAATATAATAGTTGTACCTTTGCACCACATTAAATAAACAGAGAAATTTTTTTAATGTTTAAATAATGTAAACGGTTTGGTAGTTCAACAGTGCGATGTGTCGCTTGGTTAGATTACCTTCCAAAAAAAAACGGTTTGGTAGTTCAGTTGGTTAGAATACCTGCCTGTCACGCAGGGGGTCGCGGGTTCGAGTCCCGTCCAGACCGCGAAAAGCACTCAGCAATGAGTGCTTTTTTCATCAAAATTGAAGTCGGAAAGTTAATTTTTAACCTTTCGATTATTAAAAGTAAAAGTCGTCGTTAAATTGACAAAATTGAGGAAATACGCAAAAAAGCCTCAAAAACACACGGTTTGGTAGTTCAGTTGGTTAGAATACCTGCCTGTCACGCAGGGGGTCGCGGGTTCGAGTCCCGTCTAGACCGCCGAAAATTAAGTAAAAAAATCCCTTATAATCTTGTGGTTGTGAGGGAATTTTATTTTAGTGATTCGTGCTGATTCAAATTATAGACCATACCATTTTCAACTTCGCTAAAATCGGCCATCGAAAAGTTCAGTGTTAAATATTTACCACTATTAATTGTACTAACCACTATTTTTTAGTGTCAGCTTGGGTAATTTCATTATTCAAAATAAAGTTTACAAATAATCCCCTGCCTAATAAAACGAATGGAAATCCATGTTGCACAAAATCGAACCAATCAAGAGCTTGCATACCTACTGCTCCGCCCATTATCCAACGAACTTTACCAAAAATATGTGGCTCAGGAACAAATGGGGCAAGACCCAAAGTTAGACTGACTACCAACCATAATTTCCAATTATTAAGATTTTTTTTCATTGCTATTACCGATTTAAAGTCCTAAATTTTTCGTGTGTATGTCGAACGTCTTTTTTTTGTATGATTTGATAAAATATGAGCAATCATCGTATCCCAAATAATAGGCCGCTTCACAAACCGATATACTTAAATGTAATAATAAACGCTTTGCTTCTAAAACTACTCGGTCTCGAATCATTTCTCAAGCAGTTCTACCAATTGTTTCTTTACAAACTGCATTGAGATAGCTGGCACTTATATTTAATTTTCCTGCAAAGTCTTTAACTAATTTTAAGTTCTTGTAATGTATTTCTATTAAATTTTCAAAAAGTCTTATTTTTGAAACATTCAAAGTATTCCCATTTCCTTTAAAAATAGGTTGATAAATACGAATAGAATGCACAAGAATTAATTTTAAAATAGACTTAACTTGACTATCCCGATATGCTTGATTAATTTGAAGCTCTTTAATGATTTCTTCAAATAAACTTTCGATAGTTTTGCTTTGTTCATCGCTAAAAACAACCAAAGGGACATTATTACTTATATTATTAAAAAATGGTAGAGCCTGCAAAGACAAGCTCTTTTCTACCACTTCAAAAAACTCTTTTTTGAAAAATAAAGTATAACCAATGGTGTCTTCACTCAAAACCCATTCATGCACTTGACCATCGTTATTAAAAAACATTTGATTTGGCTCAACATCAAATCGTTTAAAATCAAATGTTGCGTATTTCAATACCACGTTTTAAATAAATAAGGTTATAAAAATCATGTCTTTGAGGAAAATCTACAACCGTCAAATTCCTTATATGAATTTCCAAACGTCGGATGTCTACATTCATCGTAATATGTTTATCACATGAGTTCAACTAATCAATATATAAATCGGAATAGTTTTATTTACAGAGATTTGATTATTAAAGTGTCATTAATTTGGCAATTTATCTTTCAATAAACCATAAACCCAAGTTCCAGCAACTGCACTTAAAAGTGTGGCAATTACGACCACATAACCACTGCCAATTTGGGCAAAAAGTGGTCCTGGACAAGCACCTGTGATTGCCCAGCCTAAACCAAAAATCAGTCCACCATATACTTGTCCCTTCTGGAATTTCTTTGGGTGAAACTCTACAGTTTCGCCTGCAATTGTCTTGATATTAAACTTTTTGATTAAAAAAATCGAAATCATTCCCACAACCACAGCACTACCAATAACGCCATACATATGAAAACTTTGTAAGCGGAACATTTCTTGGATACGAAACCACGATATAATTTCGGCTTTCACGAACACGATTCCGAACAAAATACCTACAATTAAGTATTTGATATTATTAGTCCAGCTCACGGCCAGCTTCATATCATTAGGAGCTTCACAAACAAATTGTTGTTCGTCTTGTCCAAGTTCAACTACATTTTCTACGTTTTTCATTAAATTTAGTATTTATTAAATTTTATTTTAGAATAATTTAAAAATAAGCGGCATGAGTAAATGTGTCATTGTAAAACCTCCAACCATGAAGCAACAAGTAGCAATTAAT